>JBGPAT010000271.1:0-4395 GCA_041480885.1 Anaerolineae bacterium | reverse complement strand
TGAAAGGAGACTGGCTGTTGCCGGCAATAACACCCTGTAGGCATAAGGGCGATAGGCGCTGCCAGTCAATGCCCTTTCGAACGTCGCTTTGCCATTGACCCCGACGCCCGAGGTCCTCAAGAAGTAAACGAATACGCACAGCGCGATCAGGATCACAAGCAGCCAGTAGAGCGCCTTCCATGCGAGAGAACTGAAATGCCTGAGTGACTCTTTGAGGTCCATGGGCGGGTAGACCCGGCAGACGTGGGACGCTAGCCCTCGAACGGCGGGAAGATCTTGTCGAAGACCTCCGGGCAGTACTGCCGCACCATCTCAGTCGAGAGGCCGTTCTCTTTGCAGATGGCCGCGTACAGGTCCGCGCTGGGCCGTTTGGTGCGGAGCTGCGTCTCAACATCCAGCGCCCACAGGCCAAAGCGCTGTGTCCACGCCCGTTCCCATTCGAAGTTGTCCACCAGAGTCCAATGAAAATAGCCCTTGACGGGCCAATTGAAGTTGACGGCGCGCCACATCTGGTGAATGTGCTGCGCCATGAAACGCGGGCGGATCTTATCGTCCGAGGACTCGATGCCGTTCTCGGTGACGATGATGGGCGTGTGGGGATAGAGGCACACCGCCCAGTGCAGCGAGTCGTACAGGCCGCGCGGGATGTTGGCAAGGGCGGCATGTTCGCTGAGGTCCGCGTTCTTCGGATAGCCGCCGTGTGTAAAGAGCTCGCGTGGGGTTAGGAGATCAAACCAGACCGTGTTGACGGAATAGTAGTTGAGGCCCAGATAGTCCTGCGTGCCTTTGACGGATGGGAGCGGGATGCTTCCGATGGGGGAGCGCATCACGCCCGTGCTGATGGCCGACGGGAAGGTCGTGTTAAAGCCGTCATCACGGATGCGGCGCATCAACGCGTCCAACGGAGACCAGCGGCTGCGGGCGACCATCGGACGGTAATGCAGGGCGTAACCGACGCGCGCTTCGGGTTGTATCTCATGGATCGCGCGATACGCGGCCGCGTGGGCGCGCGCCATGTTGGCCTCCACCTGGATGGCCAGGCGCAGCCCGCCGCCGCCCGGCGGCATGGACCCGTCTACGTATCCGAGCACGGCGTAGACGTTTGGCTCGTTGATGGTGCACCACAGGGTGCAGTATTCTTTGAGCGCCTCGACCGTCTTGCGCACGTATCTCTCAAAGAGCGGAACAACGGCCTCGGTCTCCCATGCGCCGCGTTCACTCTTGGGGTGCTTGTCGGTCAGCCAGAGCGGATCGGTGAAGTGATGCAGCGTGACCATGGCCGTCAGGCCGCGCTCGCGCAGGCCGCGCAGCATGAGCCGGTAATTCTCGAGGGCCGTCTCGTCCCAATGATCGGGCGTAGGTTGGATGCGGCTCCATTCGACCGACAGCCGATGGGCGTTCTGGCCGGCTTCGGCCGCACGGTCGAAATCTTCGCGCCAACGCCCGCCCCACCAGTCGCAGGCCAATCCCGAGCGGCCGACTGTGCGGCCGGACTGTTCCCACTGCCACCATTGATTGTTTTCGTTGCGGCCTTCGACCTGGTGGGAGGCCGTGGCCGTGCCCCACAGGAAGCCGCGCGGAAAGTGATAGGTGGCCTGGATCATTTTAGATTGCCGATTTCAGATTGCAGATTGTACGTGCTCAAGCGTAGATCGGTGAGGAGGATGCTCTGAGACTGGGGATCGGGAGCGATGAGCCTGCCCCGCCGCACCGGATCTTCGACTGCGCTCGCCGACATCGCTCGCCGAGATCGCTTGTAACGACAGAGAGCTATTTCCCGAAGGAATGAATAGCGTCGTCGCAGCTCTCATACATGGGGACGGTCTGCAGCAATCCGGTGATGCTCAACACCTCGTAGACCGGCGCCGAAGCATTACACAGCTTGAGATGCACGACCTTGCGGGCTTCCTCTTTGGGCGTCAGCAATTGAAAGGCTTGCTGCATGGCACGGATCCCGGCACTCGTGATCGTGTCGACGCCGCGCAGATCGAGCAGGACGTATGCCGTGCCCTGGACCATCGCCTTCCGAACGGCCTCGACCAGAGCGGCCTCGCTCTGGGCGTCGAGCCAGCCGCTGAGCTCCAACACGATGACGTTGGGCCTGCCTTCCACTTTCTGCTGGTTTATCTTGAAGTCGGTGCCCATTCTACTCTCTCCCATCCATTTGTTCTTCACTGCTGTTCTTCCCGGTTTTTCCGCGCGCGAAGTAGGCCAGGTACAGGGCAACTGAGCCGGCGACGGCGGAGTTCAGGGACTCGACCTGACCGCGCATCGGCAGTCGCAGCAGCATGTCGCACTTCTTGCGAGTCAAGTCGCGCAGGCCCTCACCTTCCGAGCCGATCACCAGGCCGACCGCGCCCGCAAGCGGACGGTTCGAGCCCTCGTCGAAGGGCTCACCGTGCTGGTCCAGTCCGACCAGCCACACATCCGATCCCTTCAGGGCGTCCATGGCTTGTGCAAGATTGGATCTCGCCAAGCGCAGATGCTCGCTGGCGCCGGCCGAGGCATTGACGACTGCCGGAGTGACCTCCACCGCCCGAGCGAGCGGAATTACCACGCCGTGCACGCCGACCGCTTCGGCGGTCCGCAGGAGCGTGCCGAAGTTCTGTGGATCCTGCAACGCATCCAGGAGAAGCACGAAGGGCGGCTCACCTCTCTGGGCGGCATAGTCCAGGATATCGATGACATCGCCGTACGGATATTCGCCGGCCTCCAGGGCCACGCCCTGGTGATTGACGTCGAGCTTGTCGAGCTTGGGGCGCGGCACAAGACTGGAGGGCAGCTTGTGGAGGGCAGCCAGCTCCATGATCTGTTTCAGGCGGGCAGTTTCCTTCACGCCGTCCGCGATCTGCAGCTCGAAGAGCTGGCGACGCCCGGCTCGCAGCGTCTCGTAAACCGCGTTGCGGCCGTAGATCAGTTCCCTCATGATGTGATTGTACTTGAGGAATGGGCGAGCGATCGTCGGCGCTGAAAGAATGCCCCGATAGAGCACCCCGATAGGACACAGGGCAAGCAGGGCAAGCAGCGCAGGCCACTCCGGCGACGCCAGGTGGTTGTGCCACGATGCGGCGGCTATCGTTTCCTTAGGTCCTCCATCGCCAGACCGGCAAGACCCCAGCGACTTAGATTTTCATGCCCGAAACGCCGACCTTGCGGACGAAAATCCACGCGTCGATTCCGTTCTTTCCACCATTTCGAATCTTTCGTGCAAAACACGATCGTATCGACTCGACTTGCCTCTCTGTCATTTCCCAGGTAGTACCAATCGTTCTTGATGAAGTCGACAAGAGTCGCTTTATGGCCGAACCGGATGTTCATCCGATAATTCCAGTGGAGCCTCCTGGCATCGTCAGTAATCGAAGAAAAATATCTCGGAATTGCGTCTTCTGCAAACGCCAGCCTGGATTCCGGCAGCATGCCCGCAAATTCAATTCTCGATGCAAGAGTCTCTGCCAGGACCAATTCCACGGCGTTCCTGAGCACAATCTGAGGCACCACCAGGACCACCGGCGTTCTTATCAGGTTGGCAACTTCAATTGTGAACCAGGCTGGCTTGGAACGGGACAGCGCTATCTCCACCGACTCCTTGGTCTTGGCATATGCGATTTTGGAATACATGTTTATAGCCAATTTCACTTTGGCCCGCTCTTGAGACAGCATGGCCATGTACAATTCCCTTGCGCTGCGCACGAGCTTCCTTGGATCCCTGAGCTTTAGCCTCTGACCTATGTCTGCCAGAGACTTTCGCCACAGAAGATCCTCGAGTTTGCCGAGAATTGGATCCTGGAAAATGATGGGCATGGTGGAATGCTTTTCCTCAAGGGTGGTGCAGTTGAAGATCATTCTATCGCAACCAGGAGAATCCTTGCACTGTTAGCCCTCCCGAGCAAAGCATGCAAGAAGCGCGGGAGCCGTCGTCCCCACCGAGGCCAACATCCACATGACAACAGGAATCTGGAACGGGAGGCCGTTGGGCCGGACCGGAGGGTCAACTCAATTGAGGGCTTGCACTGTGCCCTCGGACAGCGTTACGCGGAGAACCTTCATTTGTGGAGTCCATATCAGATGCGCTGAGGCTGCAGCGCCTGGATCGGAACCACAAGAGGTGGCGGCCCGGCCCGGATCCCATGCCCGATCAGGCCTGGTGCACCACCTTGCCACCCACCATGGTCAGATCCACGGACAACTTGGGGATATCGGCGGGCTTGGCAGTGTAAGGGTTGTCGTGCCAGACGATCAAGTCAGCGAGCTTTCCCGGCTCCAGCGAGCCTTTCTTATTTTCGGCAAAGTCCGCGTAGGCTCCGCCCATGGTGTGGGCGTACATCGCCTCCTCGATGGTCATGGCCTGTTCAGGGCTCACGGGTTTATTGGTCAGCGTGAGGCGGAGAATGCTCG
>JBGPAT010000270.1:0-4397 GCA_041480885.1 Anaerolineae bacterium | reverse complement strand
ACCTGCGGGGGATTCTGTCAGAATTTGATTATTTGGCTTACGGGGGAAGTGTTCTCTTCACGGTTGATTATTATGCGGATCTTGAGTGGGATCACCCGGTGTCATTAGCAAAGGGTTGTTCGCGCCGGGATTTGGCTCAAGGCACAGGATGACTTGACCCGTCTCTCCCACATGGTACACGTATTCAACGCCATTTGCTTCCAACCACACTCTGTAACCGTATACCCGACCTATTGTGAGGATCTGGCCCGGAGCAGAACTGCAGCCTGCCGAGATATTCGGCCACGTGATTTCCATGGTCTTCATCAAGGCGATCTGGTTCAGATCCGTTTTCAGGCGGTCGGCAAGATCATGCTTCGCCAGGTTGACTAGCCGGTCTTTGTCAGGCGGAAGAGATGTCATATCCGAAGCTCCGGGGGTGTTGGTTGGTTGAACAGGGTTTTCGCCTATCGTTGAGGATGGCGCTTGGGCAGGACTTCCCTGTGCATCGCCTCCAGTGGCTGGCGATGTTGGTGATTGGCCAACTGCTGATGCTGAAGGTCCGCAACTGACCAAGACCAGTATAAGTAGGGCTAGAGGAGAAATCCAATAGATTCTCATGGCATGGTCTCCTTATGAATACCGGATGCTTTTCGGCACGCGGCGCAGTCTTATTCTAGACGAAAGATACATGAAAAAAGTTCCGAGCTCTGCGGGAGTCGCACCCGAGTCTGAGACTTGGGCTGCACGAGCGAACGTGCAGCGCGAGGCACGCAACGAATGTGGGCGCACCATCGTCTCGGCCGGCAGGGCCTCGTCGAATGATATCTCCGGAAGGATGCAGGGCATCGCCCGTGCCGGCAACGTCTTGCCTGCGCCCGGAGACCATGTCAGGATCATGTTATGGACGACAACCCCTATGCTTTGCGGTGGACATTTCGCCGCGGTAACTACACCCGATTCCCATAGCTCACTCATTTGCGCCGTATTACATGTCACTTCTTGTGACTATAATGGAGCACTAAGTCCAGGAAGGAGCCAGCGTCATGTGCGGCATTTTCGGCATAGTCACCAGTCAGGAAGAGCCTCTGGGCCTGACCCTGATTGAGGCAGCCCAGCGATTGACCTATCGTGGCTACGATTCGGTTGGCGCGGCAACCTTCAGCGATGGAAAGATCGATCTACGCAAAGATGTGGGCAAAGTGGATGTGGTCGCTGCCAAGCACAACTTCAGCGAAATGCGAGGCTCACGCGGAATCACCCAGCTGCGCTGGGCGACGTTCGGCGAACCCTCGCAGCGCAATGCACAGCCGCACCTCGATTCAGACGGGGATATGGTGGGCGCACACAATGGCAACGTGGTCAACAACATTGAACTGCGTCAGCAATTCGTGGACGAAGGAATGCGGGTGCGCTCCGAAAATGACGGCGAGACTTGCGTCCACGCCGTCGAACGTTACATCCATCGCGGCTATGAGTTCATTGACGCCATCCGGCTGGCATACGGAGACCTGGCAGGCGACTACGCTTTCGTGATCGGCCGCGTCCATGAAGACCGCCTGTATGCAATCAAAAAAGGTTCGGGCATGGTGGTGGGGATTGGAAATGGTTTCACCTGCGTTTCTTCCGATCTTCCATCCATACTGCCCCTGACGCGCAAGATCATCCGAGTGCAGGATGGCGAAATTGTCACTTTTTGGGCAGATCATGTGGAGCTCCGTTCCGTCCGAGATGGCAAGCTGATCCAGCGCGACTTTGAATTGGTGACGGAATCCATGGATGCCGTCCAAAAGGGCGGCTATTCTCATTTCATGCTAAAGGAAATCCACGAACAATCACAAGTAGCACGCGAGCTTCTGCATCTACTGGACGGCAGCCCGGATGTCCAGCCGGTAATCGAGAAGATGCAGCGCGCACGCCATTTGTATCTTATCGGATGCGGCACCAGTTATCATGCTGCGCTGGCGGGTGCCGTCTATCTGGCGCAGATCGCGGGGCTTGCAGCCCAGCCGGTGCTGGCGCCGCAATTCATGCCTCAATATGGGCCGGCTGTGAACCACGAGGACGTGGGCCTGTTTGTGAGCCAATCCGGCGAAACCAAGGATGTGCTCAATGCACTGCAAAGCGCAGAGGAACACGGCATGGCTTGTTTCGGCCTGGCCAATGTGATTGGTTCCACCCTGACGAAAGCGACGTCGTTTTGCCTGCCCATGTGTTGCGGCTATGAGATCAGCGTCCCCGCCACGAAGACATTTACGAATCAGATTGTGACCTTTTTATACCTGGCCTTCCGGATCGCCGGGCGGGACACGCGGGAACTCGAGCAGATCCCGGATCTGATAGAGAGAACCATCGAGATCGTCGATTCACCGATCCAGGGCATCGCGTCCTCGATCAATACCTGGAATGATTTCTATTGTCTGGGATATGGCGCCACCTATCCGATCGCCCTTGAGGGGGCGTTGAAGCTGAAGGAGATCACCTACGCTCATTGTGAGGGTATGCTCTCCACGGAATTCAAACATGGCCCGCTTTCGGCCGTGACACAGGACTATCCGATTCTCTTCGTCGCCGGCCCACAGGATTTGTCCCTGATCGTAAGCGGCATCAATGAAGTGACCTGCCGCGGCGCCCGGGCCATTGTGATCGGGCAGGAAGAGGCGCAGCTGCGCGCAAACGCGACCGACCTGGTGGTCATTCCGCCTGCCGATCCGCTCATATCTTCATTACTTTCAGTCATCCCTCTGCAGCTGCTGTCCTATCACATGAGCGTACTGCGCGGATACGATCCAGATTTTCCACGAAACTTGAGCAAGACCCTCACGGTGGACTAGATAATGAAAATCCACCTCATCGACGGTACGTACGAGTTGTTCCGCAATCACTTCGGCGCGCCTCCGAAGAAGGCGCCGGATGGCCGCGAGGTCGGCGCCACGCTGGGGCTGTTGAGAAGCATGCTCATGCTGGTGACCAACCCGGAAGTCACGCACGTCGGCGTAGCGTTCGATCACGTCATCGAGTCATTTCGCAACCATCTCTTCGCCGGCTACAAGACCAGTGAGGGAGTCGATCCTGACCTGCTGGCTCAATTTCCACTCGCCGAAGAGGCCGTCTCCGCGCTGGGTGTGGTTGTGTGGCCCATGGTCGAGTTCGAAGCCGACGATGCCTTGGCCTCCGCCGTGGTACGCTTCGGGAAGGACAAGACGGTCAAGCAGATCGTGATCGGCTCGCCCGATAAGGACCTGGCGCAATTGGTATCCGGCAACCGAGTCGTGTGTTGGGACCGGCGGCGGGAGATCGTGATCAATGAGGCGGGGGTGGTGAGCAAATACGGCGTGCGCCCGGGGTCCATCCCCGATTGGCTGGCGTTGGTCGGCGATTCGGCGGATGGCTTCCCCGGTATCCCGGGCTGGGGTGCGAAGTCCGCCGCGACCGTGCTTGCGCGGTTCAAGGACGTGGAAGCGATACCCGACGACCCGGGCAAATGGCGAGTTGCCACCATCAGTCCCGGCCGAGCAGCGAGCCTGGCCCAGAATCTTGCAAGCCGCCGCGAGGAAGCCCAACTCTATAAGAAGCTGGCTACCCTGCGGACGGACGCGCCGCTCAAGGAGAAGCTCGCAGACCTGGAGTGGCGAGGTGCGCGTCCACGGCTGAAAATCATGTGCCGCGAGTTGGGCGATGAAAGGATCCCGACGCGTGTTCCGCGCTGGCGCAAGGAGGGGTGAAGACAGCCAGTAGATGGCTAGGACGGCTGAGGAAGGCGTCCCTGCGCTGCTCTTTGGGCACGGAAGCATCCATTGCCGGTCTGGGTTGACATTGTCAAAGTAGTCACGATCATTGAAGGCGTGACATCAGAGGGGCCAACACCATGGGAGCAGAACGCTCATATACCTTTCCGCTCTACCATCGCGTCGGGCAGGCGGCTCGACCTCTCATAGCCTCACGATACTGGCTGGTCATCGTCTTGATCGTTGCGATCCTCCTGTATATCCCGTACCTGTTCTCCGGCTTCTTTCAAGACGATTATGGTATCCGTCTTCAATTCTCCCCGGATCTCTATAGGAAAGGAAATGTGCCTGCAGAGGTCATGCGCAATGGTCCCCTGAACCTGTATGGCTTTTCGTGGGATTCGTCAGCACGCTTGAGCATTGAGCAAAACCTGGGTTTCGCCCCGTGGTGGGCCTCAGACCAGATCAAGACCAATTTCTTCCGGCCCTTATCCTCGCTAACGCTGGCCTTTGACTTCAGTCTGTGGCCGGACACACCGCTGCTGATGCACATTCAAAGCCTGTTATGGTTCTGTCTGCTGATCGTTCTGGCATACCAGTTGTATCGAACCGTTTCCGGCAGCGCCGTCGCGGCTGGCATCAGCATCCTGCTGCTCGTTTTGGACGACGTGTTCAGCGGTCCAGTGGGTT
>JBGPAT010000269.1:0-4419 GCA_041480885.1 Anaerolineae bacterium | reverse complement strand
TCGAAGTCTTCCGGTTCCAGCCGCCGCCACCACTCCCCCCTTTGACTTCCGTGCAGAGATGCGTACGACCCGTGTAAACGTGGATGCGATGCTCGCCTCAGGTAAAATCGCCGACGCAGAAGCATACATGGAACAGCGGCGCCAAATCTTCGTTCAGAATGACTATTTCATCAGGAGCCTAAATCAGGCCTATTTCGCGTTCTACGGCGCCTACGCGGACGTACCGGGAGGTGCCGCCGGTGAAGATCCCGTAGGACCTGCGGTGCGTGCGTTGAGAGACCAGAGTCGTTCCCTGGCGGACTTCGTCAACCGAATCGCGTGGATGATCTCCTTCGACCAATTGAAGCGGGCCGTGGGACAACGGTAGTCTCCATGCACATGCCCCGTACGCACGCGAGGTGCCAGATGCGAAGCGCCGCATTGACCATGCCAAGCCCGAATATGCCCCTGCTGTTTTCGGGCCAAATTTGACTATCATTTGCATTGACCACGAGGAGGCGCGAGTCGAAAGGGTGCCAGCCCTGATTGCCGGCTTGCCCGATGGGCTTGGATTTGCCAAAGTTGGGTACATCAATCACACACCACCTGAGCCAAAGCCGTCCGCTCGCCCAGCCTTTGCCACGGTACCTGTCAGCCCGCTACCAGTGCGTCTCAGCCTGCTACCTCTGCCGCCCAACACATCCCAATCCGCGGCAGCGTCAATCCGGGGCCCTCGCGACATGTCGTCGCGCGATCCGCAACCGTCTGCAGACTTGCCGCCCAGCGACGGAATAGTACACGTGACGTCCGAGGAAGAGTGATCGATCGCCCAGGCCGCGATTGGCGGCCGATCGTGCTAGCCGTTGTGGGTGGCGGGGGCGGGCTCCTTGCCCTCGCTTCAGCCGCGGCAATGCTGGTGCTTGGGGTGGTCCTGCCCCTGCGCTCGGGCATCGAAGCACCCACCGACAAAGCACTTCAGGTTCTGGTTTTGGCCAGCGCAATTGCGCTCATAGGCGGATTACTGCTCCCCGCCTGCTACTACAGCACCCAGTACTTGCGAGGCCGGGAAATCCCCGTCTCTTCCTTGCGGCGGCTGAAAGTCTGGCAGGGCGCCTTCCTGCTGCCACTGTGGATCGGCGCGTCTCTCACGGCGCAGTCTCTCGCAGAAAAGGGCATCTTGAGGTGGCTCACGCCAGCCTTCTATCTTCTGGCAATTGGGATACCATTTTATTTCCTAGCACGCTTGGCTACTGGCGGCCTTGCGAGTGGCTCACGCCAGCGCTCTTGGGGCACCCTGGCAATGGGCATGATCGTTGGCCCCGGTTTGGCAATTGTCGCGGAGTTGGCATTGGCAGGGATCGGCCTGATTGCCGCTGGTGTTTACATTGGCTTCCATCCAACCCAACTACCGCTGCTGCAGGAGTTGGCTCATCAACTTGGCAGGACCGCAGACCTAGAGCCTGCGTTGAGGGCCATGACCCCGTGGCTTGAGCACCCAGGGGCTTTGCTGTTGGCGCTTGCGGTGTTCTCGGTACTCGCACCGCTGATCGAAGAAACGGCCAAGTCGCTGGTACCTTGGTTGATATTCGATCACCTGAACAAGCCCGCGGGTGGGTTCGTTGCGGGCGCCTTGAGCGGTGCGGGGTTTGGTCTCGTGGAGAGCCTCTTTGCTTCGGCGACGCCCGGAGCGAATTGGGCCGCCACGCTTCTGATCCGCGGCGGAAGCACGATGATGCATGTGATCGCGGCCAGTCTGACCGGCTGGGGCATCGCCGTTTTCAGGAGCAATCGGCGTCTCGGATACCTGTTCGCGGCCTATGCGCTGGCCATGCTCCTGCATGGCCTCTGGAATGCATCGGTCGTTATCATCGTATTTGGTGGACTGCGTACTGCCCTGACTGCCCGCGCCTCGGATCCGGCGGGGATGGCACTGATGGTGCTCGGAGGTTCCATTCTGGTTGCACTCGGCATCACAATTCCGGTGGCGTTGGGAGTCATTAACCGGAGGCTCGCTTCCACCGACGAGTCGACCAATCCGCCGTCTGGCGATGACAAATGGACCGCGGAAGCTGTGCCGCGGTAGAATACGGCGATGACTTTAGATTTGGCCGAGTCAATAGCCCACCACGGCGACATCGCCGAGTTGGTCGGCTTGAGGCACAAGCACTTTATCTTGACGCTGAATGCTGGCGCGAAATTTGAGACTCACCGCGGCGTCCTGCGGCACGATGACCTGATCGGCCAACCCTGGGGCACGCAGGTCTTCAGTCATCTGGGAGCGCCTTTCTTCCTGCTGCAGCCGTCGCTGGCGGACTTGCTGCTGGACCTGCCTCGCAGCACCCAAATACTCTATCCCAAGGATATTGGCTTCATTCTAATCACGATGGGGATCGGGCCCGGCAAGAAAGTGATCGAGGCCGGAACAGGCTCGGGCTCCATGACCATCGCCGCCGCCTACGCCGTCGGCAGCGAAGGGCGAGTCATCACGTACGAAATTCGGCAGGACATGCAGAATCTTGCAAGGAAAAACGTGGAACGCGTCGGGCTGGCCTCGCGCGTGGAATTCAAACTGCGGGATATCCAGGAGGGATTTGACGAGACCGATGCGGATGCCTTCTTCCTGGACGTGCCCAACCCATGGGATTACGTCACGCAGGTTCGCGCCGCCTTGAAGCCAGGAGCGTTCCTATCCTGTCTGGTGCCGACATTCAACCAGGTCGAGGACCTGCTGCGCGCTTTGCGGCGGAACAGTTTCGCATTTGTGGAAGTGTGTGAGATCCTGTTGCGGTACTTCAAGCCCGAACCTTCACGGATACGCCCCACTGATCGCATGGTGGCGCACACCGGATTCCTCATATTCGGACGCCGGATCGAACGCAGCACCGATGAACGAGGATGGGAACTAGATCGGGAGGTGGGGGCCGGTGATATGGAAGCAGAAAGGCAGAATTGACGGCGTTCCTAGAATTCGGAACGACCCGAGGAGCTGCCCGCGAGGGCCAGCCGTTCCTCGCGCTGGTCCGAGGGAGATGAGAACATGCGTAGAGGCTTTGATCGTCCGCTGGGTCGCGTCTTCGCACGGGCCATACCTCCGTTGCTGCGGCGTGCGAATCAACTCATGGCATCGGGAGACTATGCCGCAGCGGCCAGCGCTTTTGAGCAACTGGCGCAGGCCGCCGAGGCTCGCGGTGGTCCACGCGCGCCTTTCTTCCATGTTCAGTGCGGCCGCGCACGACTTGCAATGGGACGGAAAGCGGAGGCCGTGGAAAGCTTGGAGCGCGGGCTGGGGCTCTTTGCGGTGCGAGCACAAACCGGCAAACTGGCAAGCGTCGGGGACCGCCTAATCGCAGACCTAGGCCAGCGCGGATTGACCGAAGAGGCCCGGCAGATCACGGACTTTGTCAAAGGCCTGCTGCCGAACTACGTTCCTGGAAGGACTGGGGCGGGTGCAGTTGGGCGCGCTGCGCTACCAACGCACTGTCCCGGTTGTGGGGCTCCTGTCCTCCCGGACGAGGTGGAATGGTTGGATCACACCACAGCACAGTGCGCATATTGCGGCACTCCCGTGCGCGGAACATAGGAGTACGAGCGTGCCCAACCAGCGCCGCGGCCTATCTACGCTGAATGCCGCTCTGCACGATGGAACTGACTGAAGTTGATATCGCGAATAGGCTGAGGCAGGCCCTCAATGGCGCGGATCTGTCTTCCGACGGTTACGCTGAAATTGATCTGACGGCCACAGCACAATTGAAATGCGCGGCGGTCCTAGTCCCTCTGGTCTGGGACAAACATGAGTGGCACCTGCTGTTCACCCGGCGCACAGATCGTGTTGAGAGCCATAAAGGCCAGGTGTCCTTCCCTGGGGGCGGATGTGATGAGGGCGAGACCACGCCCGAGGAAACGGCTCTGCGCGAGGCCCGGGAAGAAGTGGGAATCGAGTCAGCGGCAGTGCGCATCCTAGGTCGACTTCCGAATATGATCACGATCACGAGTTTCCGGGTTACGCCGGTCGTGGGAGTGATTGATTGGCCGACGGTTTTTCGGATTGGCGAACACGAGGTGGAGCGAATTTTCACCATCCCGATTGCATGGCTGGCGGATTCGCGCCACCGATGGGACTTCCCCGTCCCCGGCAGGCATGGCGGTCTGATCGCCTATCAGCCTTACGACGGCGAACTGCTGTGGGGTGCAACCGCGCGCATCACGGTAGATTTCCTAAACATAATGGGTTTTTGAAGTGCCAGGGCCACGCATACCGCGGCCACGTGGTAGTCACCCGCCCCGCGCAACCTCTACGCTGCCCCCAAATCAAAAACTCCCCGTCGGATTTCGACGGGGAGTTTTCGATTTGCAGCCGGAATGTCACTTCTTCTTTTCGTCCGTTTTCTTCTTTTCGTCAGCTTTCTTCTCGGGTTCCTCGGCACCTTCCTCTTCCTTCTT
>JBGPAT010000268.1:0-4433 GCA_041480885.1 Anaerolineae bacterium | reverse complement strand
CAGCGGGAGCCAGGCGCACGCGCCGCTTGAGATGGAATTCTATAAGGGCGCATTCATCCACTATGGATTGGGCAACCTGTTTTTTGATCAGATGGGCAATCAGCCACCCAACCCCGGATTGGCGCCGCAGCCCGCTCAACGGTATGAATTCCTGGACCGCCATGTTTTCTACGACGGCCGCTACATCAGCACGGAACTGTTGACCGCGATGCTCGAGGACTACGCACGGCCGCGTCCCATGACCCCCGATGAACGTGAAGCCGTCCTGAGCGCGTATTTTGGCTACAGCGGCTGGCTGCCACTGATTCCGACTCCGGCGCCGGCGCTGACACCGACGCCATACCCCGCGCTTGAGTTCATGCCGCTACCGACGCATACGCCTCTAGCAGAGGCCACCCGCGCTCCTTAGACCGCAGTGCAGTTCCGAGCCTGGCATCATACGGTGAGCGTGTAGCCACCGTCTACTTGTATTGTCTGCCCCACGATCATGCTGGCAGCCGGCGTACACAGGAAGGCAACCACGCCAGCGACGTCTTCCGGCGCAACCAGTCTGCCTGCCGGGACTTCGTCGATGAACCTCTTCAGGATGGCTTCGCGGTCTCCCGAGGAAGCAAAGTGCAGCAGTGCATCTGTCGCGACTACGCCGGGGGACACCGCATTGACATGGATATTCTTGCTGATCAACTCTACGCCAAGATAGCGAGTGATGGATTCCAAGGCGGCCTTGCTGGCGCCGACCGCAACATAGTCAGGTAAGACACGGGTGGATCCCGGGCTGGTGAGGCTGACGATATGTCCGCCACCACGGCTTTCCATAAGCGGTGCCGCCCTCTGTGCCGCGAACAAGAGCGCGCGGGCGTTGATATTCATCGTCCAGTCCCAACCCTTCGGTTTTTGTGACATACTCGGACGGTTGAAACCCGACGCTGCGCTGTGCACCAGAATATCGAGACCGCCCATCTTCTCCTGGGCTTCGTCGAATAGGCGATTCAGGTCGCCCATGTCACCTACGTTGGCCTTTACCACCAGGACGCGGCGACCCAGACTCTGGATCGCGCGCGCAGTCGCTTCGGCAGGGCCGCGGTTTCGAAAGAAATTGATGATCAGATCGGCCCCGCGTTCAGCAAGATGGAGCGCAATCGCCTGGCCGATGCCTCTTCCAGAACCGGTCACGAGTGCGACCTTGTTCTCGAAGGTATCGGCTTGACTCCCTATGACGTCCATCCCAGCAGACTTCCAGCGCGCGTGCGACGCATGGCGTGCGACTCAATCAAAGTGCACAGTTAGATCTGAATAATCGAAACGATTTCCGCAATTCAGGCAAATTAACTTGCAGTTCCGGGCAATCATCCCGGACCCACATCGGTCACACAAGCAGACATCGGTGCGCTGGTCCGGCGATATCTCGGTATCAAGGTTCGAGTCTGCCAGCTCGGGTTTGTCGTCCAATTCAGCCTTCTTCCCAAATGACGGGTTTAAGCAAGGATGCATCGAACTCGTCCAGGCGGTCCGGGCCCAATCTCCGGAGTTCCGCGATCGCCGCATCCAGGTCTCGGCGCAATTGCCCTATGTGGGCGCCACGGCAAATCTCCGGCCAATCCCTAAGCCATCTCATGCTCCGCCCATAGACTTTTATGGCGCCGGGATAATTCCGGCGCCGGATATGTAGATACGTTACCGCTGCCTCCAATATTCCCTGATAGAGCTCGCGTACCTTGCCCCGCTCTTCTTTCCATGCTGCCTCGAGCTCCTCATGAGCCTCAAAGTAGAGGCCAGCGTTGAAGCGTCCGAGCCCTTCGCGAGCGCGCGGATGAAGAGAGCCCTCGCAGTCTGTCATGCGCAAGGCAGTATAACATGACCAGCATCGACCCCAGTGGTAAAATTCCGTCGCTTATGCGTCGCAAACTTGGAGTTCTTCTTTTCTGTGTGGCGGCCGTTGCCGCCGTTGCTTTATTGGCATCGAGCTTGCACGATGTCAACTTGTTGCCGGGGAAATCATTTGTGTCTGTGCAGTTGCCGCAAGCACCCCTGCTGATGCCCATGATTCAGGTGTCATCCGAGATCCCGTTGTGGAAGATCCTTCTCGTATGGCTGGTTTTTGCTGTGAATTTCGTTCTCTTTTTCGTTCTTCTCCCGCCCGAACTGCGCAAACGTATACTGCGGCAGGTCATGAGTCTCATGATTGGGGCCCTAGTTTTAGTGCTTGCACTTCGATATCGACTTATTGACATACCTGGCGTGACATCGGAGCCGGGCACTGCGGGAAGCCCAGCGGACCGACAGCTCGCTGCGGGGGAGCCGCTGCCAGTGTACCAACCGCCGCATGTGGCGCCGTGGATCGCTTACCTGATCACACTGGCCATCGTATCGACCGTGCTGCTATTGGCATGGGTGGGTTACCACAGATGGATGCGGGCTCGACTCGCCCGGTCTGCGGGGCTGAGCGTCCTGGGCGGCATCGCTGAAGCATCTCTTGCTGATCTAGCGGCTGGCCGTAGCTGGGCGGATGTCATCGTTGACTGCTATGCTCGGATGAGCAAGATCGTGAGTGAGCGACGCGGCCTGCAGCGTGGTACCGCTACGACACCGCGCGAGTTTGCAGCCGAGCTCACGCGGGCCGGCCTGCCGGCCTACGCGGCGACGAAACTCACGCGACTCTTCGAATCGGTGCGCTACGGCGGTCGGAACTCCAGTGAGACAGATCGGACGGAGGCGGCCGCCTGCCTCGATTCCATCTTGCGTGCTTGCGGTGCAGACTCATGAGGCGACAGCGCTGGGTACTCCCCGGGGCGATTGTCGTTGTCTCGGTCATACTCTCTTTCGTCTTGCGCGACGTAGCATACCAAGCGATCGTCGTGCCCTTCGCCTACGTACTGTGGATCGCAGGAATTTACTATGCCGTCGTGCCGCAATTCGTGAAGTGGGTGATTCTCTTGGTGGCGTTGTGCCTGGCCGTCGCATGGAACCTCATTCCCGACTGGCGGCCGTCTGCCCGCAAGGCGGTACAACGGACTCGGGACGAGGGTCAGGTGGAGTCGTTGGCGAGGTGGATACACAGAGCGCGTGAGAGCAACTACTTCAAGTGGCAACTTGCCAACCGTCTGGCTCACGTCGGCACCGCGCCAGTCGACGTCCCGGCAGGAAAAAACGCCTTGCCACCCCGGAGCGAGGCGGTGGATCAGTATCTCACGGCGGGGCTGAACAATTCGTTCGTAGATTTCCCCAATCCACGCAATCGATTCCAACCTCGCTTACCCACGCCCTTGGACGTCGATCCGACCGAGGTCGTGGAGTATCTTGAATCTCAAATGGAGATGAGTCGTGACGGCCGTCCAACGAGTCTCTGAACTAAGCCGGAAGGTCATTGCCGAAGTTGAGCGAGCCGTTGTTGGGAAATCCGACCTGCTGGAAATCGTCATGGTTGCAGCCTTGGCGGGCGGGCATATTCTCTTCGAGGACTATCCCGGACTTGGTAAGACGCTGATTGCTCGCAGTTT
This sequence comes from Anaerolineae bacterium, assembly GCA_041480885.1. Taxonomy (GTDB): domain Bacteria; phylum Chloroflexota; class Anaerolineae; order Anaerolineales; family Villigracilaceae; genus Fen-1038. The sequence continues at coordinate 936 of JBGPAT010000268.1, read as the reverse complement.
TGCTACGGCCCTTGGCCTGGACTTCAAGCGTATCCAGTTCACCCCAGATCTTCTGCCAGGAGACATCACCGGAGGCTACATCTTCAACCGCGAGCAAAATGGCTTCGAGCTCCGCCGGGGGCCGATATTCGCAAATATCTTGCTGGCGGATGAGATCAATCGGGCTTCGCCCAAGACCCAATCTGCGTTGCTCGAGGCAATGCAGGAGCGACAAGTGACTCTGGAGGGAGAGACCCTGCGACTACCGGAGCCCTTTCTAGTTCTCGCCACGCAGAATCCCATAGAATATGAGGGCACATTCCCACTGCCGGAAGCGCAGCTGGATCGATTCATGGTGAAACTCAGCGTGGGTTATCCGAGCCTCGACGAGGAGAAGGAAATCCTGCGCCGCCGGCGTGAGCGTATGCAGGATGAAATGGTGTTGGACGCGGTCCTGAAGCGCGAGCAACTGCCTGAGCTGCAGGCTGCGGTGGGAACGATTCATGTGGATCCGGATATTGAGAGCTATATGGTGGCATTGATCCAAGCGACCCGACTAGATCGACGCGTATCCGTAGGGGCGTCGCCGCGTGCCAGCCTGGCATTTCTGAAGCTGGCACGTGCCAGCGCAGCTGTTGACGGCCGTGAGTACGTTGTGCCTGATGACGTCAAGCGGTTCGCAGTGCCCGTGCTCAGTCATCGATTGATCTTGCAACCGGAGTATTGGATGTCCCAATCCATCAACGCGGATGTGATCCATGATGTCCTGCAAAGGACGCCGGTGCCAGTGATTTCCTGATTTCCTGCGACAATGGCCCCAGCCTGCTGACGCCGCTGAAAGCTGGCTTGGGAACGTCTCATGGCTCGCGCCTCATTCCTTGCCTTTCTCGTCTTCGTACTGCTGCTGGTGGGTCTGGTGGGAGTTCGCGGCCCGCTGCTTGCACTCACGATCCCCCT
>JBGPAT010000267.1:0-4441 GCA_041480885.1 Anaerolineae bacterium | reverse complement strand
TTTCCGATCTTGATGTCATGCCTCTCCCTGGTTCCCCGTTGCCTCAGTGCCGCATGGTAGCAATCGCATGTTCACCGATGGGACTGGACGTCGAACAATGACCGGACACTTCCTGACTTCATTCAAGCCGGGACATGAGGGCGACGTGGGTCAATTCGTCCCGAGCCCTAATCCCGAACCGCCAAACCGTGTCTACACTATGCTGGCGGCGTGTGCCCGCCGCTGATATATCCTACTCCCGTTCCGTCCTGCCTGGAAGGTGGCGTTGGATATGGCTACTCGAACAATTTATCAAAATTGTTTGTTTCTAGTAAAAATCCAGACATGTGAGTATTCGCCCTGCCCTCTGGCCTTGTCGGGGGCGGGCGTCGGCCGAAGAAATTACCCGGCCAGGTGCACCTGGATGCACGCCGCAAGCGCCCCGCGAATGGGAAGCACTTGCCCGCATTTGACAGAACAAGGAGGAACAACCCCCAAGCCGGCGGTGCTCGCTCCCGGCAGCAAGAATCCTGTCCTGCGGAACTCGCTGCGCGAGTCTCGTTCCACGAGTAGCAAGCCCCCCGCCGGAGCGCAGGCTCTTGACCCGACGGCGCAAGGCCACTCTACATTATAAAGAGAGGGCCATCCCTTCTGGCGATGGCCCTCTCCTTGTTTCACTCGCACAACTCTTGCTTACGGCACGAGGTACTTGATGATCAGCGCCGGCCGATATCCAGCGGGTGCATCGCCGCTGTAGAGAATCAGGTAGTCGGCGCTAAGGTTGTGGTTGTCCCCGTTCGTGAACCGCAGGCGGAACTGGGTGCGGCCTTGCTTATAGATGTAGCCGAAGTTGGCCGCAGCGAGTCCTTTGGAATACCAACTGACCGGGGTATTGGAGTAGTTCAGCACAGCATTCTGGCTGGCGGCTGCCTGGAAGTCGGCCAACTCCAGGGTCGATGCACCACCAAACGCGCCTCTGCGAACATCCACCAGGATGTTTCCCAGCGTCGGGAATGGGTTGGTGCCCACCAGTCCCGCCTTCCTGAACTGGAGCGTGACGGAGATCAGAACTGCATTATCGGGCAGGGGGGAGGTATCGAAGGACAGGATCCCGCGGTACTGCCGGTTGCCGGCGTCGTCACCCAGGTTGAAGGTGGTAGCCGTGGCATTCATCGTCCCGCCCACGCTGCTGGTCGCCGTCGATTCGAGCACCCAGCCATCCTCACCGCCCAGAGACTTATAAGATACTGTCACGATCACACTCGCATGGTAGTTCTGATTCACCTGGTTCACGAAGACAGTCGCATAGGACCGGCTGGTTGGCGCAAAGACGTAGTTGGCCTTGGAGGGCGTGACCGTGCCGGACCAGCCGTAAGGTATTGTGAGGGAATATGCCCCGCCGGCCGCCGAGGTCGCCGCCCTCGCCACGCTATCCGTCCAGCTCAGCGTCGCACCACCCACGCCCGCATTCCCGGTGATAGTCACCGCCTTGAATTCGACCGCGCCGATATCACAGGCAGCGCCCTGTGGGCGAGTTATGCCGCGCTGGTCGGTGGCGGCGCAAGTGGAGTGAGCGCCGCCCGCATTGATTGCGGGACTGCCAACGCCCAGCCCCCTGGTCTGGGTATACCCGCCGTTTTTCGCCAGCAGGCCCAGGAGCGGATTGGCATTGATCACGGGGAAGGGGCAGCTCGCGCCCGAGGGGCAGCCGCCCGACACGATGCTGTCGACGATAATGGTAGCGGAAGTATCGCCGTAGAACACCGTACTATTGCCCCACAATATGCTGTCGTAGATGCCGGGGCTGCTGAGGTCGTTGGCAATCGCGCCGCCGTTGGTGGCCGAATTGCCGCTGATGGTTACATTCCTCAGTGTCGGGCTGCTATCGAAGATGGATATTGCGCCGCCCTCGTTGCTGGCGGAATTGCCGCTGAAGGTCACGTTGACCAGCGTCAGGTTGCTGGATCTGTCGTACAGCGCGCCGCCGTGAGTCGCCGTATTGCTGCTGAAAGTCACCTTGGTCAGTCTCAATGCGTCCGGCCCGCTGTTGTCGTTGGCGGTGGACATACCCCCGCCGAAGACCGCTGCATTGCCGCTGAATGTAAGGTTGGTCAGCGTGGGGCTGCCTGCGCTGTACAGCCCGCCGCCGCGATTATCGATGGGTGCGCCGCCATTCGCGTTCCCCCCCGCAATGGTGAAGCCGTCCAGCACGGCGGTGCTGTCCGTATTGAAGAGGGCATAGACCACGTGAAAGGAGTTATCGACACTGGTGCCAAGGTCGCCAATGTTGCCGCTCAGAATGGTGGCATTGACTCCAGGGTTACGAAGGCTAAACCCCGCCGGGGTTCCTGGCTCGGTTCCCACAAAGCCACCGAAGATGCGAACTCTGTTCTTGAGCTGGAAACTCTTTGCGCGGTTGTTGGCGCTGGGCGTATAGATCCCGTGCTGAACCCACAACTGATCGCCCGGCTGGGCCGCTGTGAGGGCACCTTGCAGGGCGCACGCCTGTCCCCAGCTGAGGCAAGCTCCATTTGGAACTCCGAACCGGGTGACGTAGCGGATTGTGCCAGCTGCCTGGGCCGGGGCAGCGCCCTGTCCGGTTAGCAAAAGGGAAAGAAGCATCAGAACGCTCAACATCTTCGCAGGCAGGACGTGCCAACTGCCTGCCCCATGGAATTCCGATTTTGATGACATGCCTCTCCTTGGTTCTACGCTGCCTCGGTCAGCCATCCTGGCGATCGCATGTTCGCCGATGGGACGGGGCGTCGAAGAATGACGAGATTCATCCAGATTTCATTCGGGCCCAGTCATGATGTTGGATGGAAGCCGATGCGTCCCGAGCCCGAATCCCCTTCCGCCGAAGCCACCAGATAACACTCCTGGCGCCGCCTGACGGCTGACGGCTGACAAATGCTACCTCGGTTCCCGCCCACCTGCAAGGCGTGATTTCAATGCGCATGATCGAGGAATTCCCCCAGGCTTGCCTCTGCCTTCAAATGACACTGGGCTTTCGGAGTATTCTCCCCGTGATCGCAGATCGTCCTATACCGCTCCGGCTGTGGGATCACGCGATCGCGGGTGGTTGGAATGCGTTCTACGGAAGCTTGAAGTATGGCCCGCGACTGCGCGGACGTGCTTGCCGCCGCCGCGCGTCGGAGGCAAGCACAACACCCGTCAGGACCAGTATGACGCCGCCGCCCGCCAGCTGCCAGTCATTCCCTAAGTTGAACGTCGGCGCTGGTTGAGTGGGTTTCAAGAGCACTGCCGGATTCTGGGCGCTGAGTTCCGCGGTTGGAGAAACAGATGGAACTTGGGTCGGGGCGGCGGGAGTCTCAGTTGCCGTCGCGGGTGTCGCGGTGGCTGTCGGACTGGGTGTGAAAGTCGAGGTGCCAATCACGGCGACAGGCGGATGGAACAGGGCGAATCCGCGTGAACCGGAGGCCCGTAGGGCCACACGGATGGCCGCATCCATCTGGATCAGGCCGTATCCGTAGAGGGCATCCGGACCTGCTAGCCCCAGATCCAGAGCCGAGCTTTCCATGTCCCAGGCCGTCTCCTGCGGCGAGCCGCTACTGCGCCGCAGCCCGAGCAAGACTGCGGCCAGACCCGATACATAAGGAGTAGACATCGAGGTGCCGCTGAGATAACCATAGACTCCACCGAGTTCAGTCGAGTAAATGGAAACGCCCGGCGCGGCAACGTCAATTTCGGGCCCGAAGTTGGAGAAAGCCGCATGATCGTTCGTCTCGTCTGTGGCAGCGACCGCGATCACGTTTGGATAGCGAGCCGGATAAAGGACAGAACCGGTGCCGCCGTTGCCAGCAGCTGCCACCAAAGTGACGCCCGCGGAGTAGGCATAGTTGACGGCGTCTTTCAGTACGGAGGAAGTCGAAGAGCCTCCCAGGCTCATATTGATGACCTGTGCACCATGATCCGCCGCCCACACGATGCCCGCCGACACATCGGCGAAGGTCCCGTTTCCGCTGGCGTCCAGAACTTTGACCGGCATGATGCGCGCACCCCACGAGACTCCGGCGACGCCGGCTCCGTTGTTGGTCGCGGCAGCCGCAATTCCAGCCACGTGAGTGCCATGGCCATTGTCATCCTGCGCCAGGGAGTCGCCATTCACAAAGTCGAATCCGGGCACAATTTTCTGAGCCAGGTCCGGGTGGCCGAGATCCACGCCCGTGTCCACAATGGCGATCGTGACCGCTGGCGATCCCGTGGAAAGATCCCAGCCTTGCGGCGCGCGGATGTTCACCAAACCATACTGGAGGCCCCAGCCCGGATCGGATGGAATCGTGTCGGCGACTTGGCCAACGTAGTTCGGCTCAACCAGGCGGACCTCAGGGCAGGCCGATAAGCTGGCAATGGATTGAGCCACGGTTCCTGCCGGAACCTTGAGCACATACACAGACAGAGCCTCGATTTCAGACTCCGTGGAAGCGCCCGCGATTTGCAA
>JBGPAT010000266.1:0-4443 GCA_041480885.1 Anaerolineae bacterium | reverse complement strand
CGATCAACATCAAAGCCGCCTGAACGATGGCCGCGATCGTGCAAATGCCGAGGTGCGCTGCGACGCGCTGTTTGTTCCGTACGTCCGCTGTGATCGAGACGACAGCGAATATCAAAGCGGCCGGGAGATAGAAAAAGCCCACCGACATAACTCCAAGTGCGCAGAATGCGCCGAAGGCGCCCGCCGCGGCCCACGTGATTCGCGTGCTGGATGGCTTGCCGCGCACGACCGCCAGTGCGCCAACAATGCTCAGCACCGGCATTTCGATTAAGTACAGGCCGGGCAGCGGCCACACGGGTTGGTAGGTGCTCACGCTGATCCAGATGAGGATCGAGGCGATCACGCAGGCTGCCGCCGCAGGGATGGCAAGAAACCTCTCGAGTGGATGCACCCTTGTTGTGCTGGGGCTAGAATCGGTCTCCAGGGTTTTCATGATCTGGCTTTTGATCGCCTTTTCAGCATTTGAATGTACCGATTCATCATTGCCCGGCGCGTGACACCAGCCAACTGACGGTGAGACGAACTGCCTCCTGGCGGCAAAGACTGAGAGCGTGATCGCCGTTGGCAAGTTCGTGCCATACGACCGTTGGGACAACCCGCATTAGTGGCAGATAGTGGTCGGGAGGAAAGACATCGTCTTGTCCGCCGGTCAACAGCAGCACCGGACGGTTGAGGAGTTGCTGCGCATTTGATTCCACGGGAGGCAGCGCATCATATTGGGTTTTCAGTTCTTCGCCGGTAACCCCACCCAGCATCTGTGCGTATTCCTCAAACAGTTCCAATGAAAGCGGCGCTCTGATCGGCGATAGCAGAGGGCAGAGCGCAACAATTGCCCGGATGCGCAGATCGGGCGCGCCCATCATCAGTGCAAGATAACCTCCCGCGCTGTGTCCAACCAGCGCAATACATCGAGCATCGACGTATGGCTGTTGCAAAATCCAGTCTGTAACCGTAAGCAAATCATCCTGACGTCCCGCCAGCGAATAGGCTCCCCCGGAACCCCAAGAGCCGCGATAATGGAAGTAAAGGCAATTCCACCCAGCCTCGCGGAGCGCGTAGGCGATGTCCAGATTTTTTTCCACTCCTGGCAGCCCGTGGAGCAAGACAGCGGTGGGCCGCGGGCCCAGTCCTGAGGCTCGGTACATTCCGCCAAGGAGTCTGCTTCCTTTGGACTGGAGAACGACACCATCGAGCCCGGCTTCAAACGTGTTCATAGCCGCACCTCTAGAAAATGTGATGCATACGCGGGCCTACTGGGGATAGGGCAGCCGTGTTTCGCTTCGCTGGGGCCTTGAGCTTACTGCAGCTTGATCTCGCCGTCGAACTTGACATTGAGCTTGAGCCCCGCGATTTCCAAGGTCATCGCGGCGGGAAAAGTCTCAGTGCCTTTGATCAGTCCGTCAGCCGTGGCCTTTGTCACCGCGCGCTCGATCTCGCGCTGCGAACTGATACCCACAATCTTCAGGAATTTCCGTATGCTCATGTTGAAGGTTTCTTCATTCATTGGGATCTCCAGTCTTCCGGCGGGGGCGGGACCGCGCGGCCGGCTACCTCTATGTTGCTGACAGCTCTTGAACGATTCGGCCAATTCCTTCCAGTGCCTGCTTGAGCAACGGCATCACGGGCTCATCATATCGCGAACTCTAGCAATTTGATCGCCGTCGTTCTCGCAACCAACTCCCCAAGGCACGTCCCGGAATCTGCCTTTTGACAACCAGAACACGTGTTCTGTAATGCAACGATGTCTGGTCCTGCCTGCTCTCATCCACGTGTCCGCCCTACGCACCAGGCGCAGCCCGTCAGCCGCAATCCCTCCGCCCCTGGCGCCGAGGAACCGTTCCTCATTGTTTTCAAGAGCATGGAGCGCGCAAGAATCCCCTGGACCATACCCCAATCTATGGCTATGGCTTGTCTTTTTCAAGGCTCTTCCCCCATATCTGGGGCTTTGGGAGGATTTGAATTGGAATTGAATTAATTACGCAGGACTCGCCCAGGGCTTTGGTACCACGGCTGCCAACCGCAAGCCGCCAACCGTCCTCGCCTAGAACCTTAACAACCGAATGGACGGTCTCCACAGGAACTGTTCGAACCTTCAAAAAACAGACGCCGGAAGTCTCTTGGACTTCCGGCGTCTGCAGGTTTCTCGCCCGGTCGAAACGGCACTATTGTCTCAGCTCATAGGATAGATCTGCCGAATTGGGTAACCCGCCTGAGACCGAATCTAGGGCTGGCTGATCTTGACCCAATCGAAGTCCACTTTGACCGGGAGTTGATTGAAGGAAGACACCGACAGGCCAACTTTCCCGGACGATAGTGCTGAGTCCTTCACCTCTTTGATTGACTTTCCGTTGATGAACAGCGTCAGAGAGTTGCCGTTGCAGATGATGCCGTACTCGTTGACCTCGAGTCCCTGTTTGATCAGATTCGACCCGCCCGTGGCGACCTCCCTGTAGGCTACATAGCCACTTGCTTTCGGAACGGCGTTAAGGATCCAATACAGCCCGTTGTTTGCCACGTTGAACTCGTACCAACCGCGGTCCTTGGAATAGCGGCAAATCAGACTGATGTTATTGTCGTTGGTGCCACGGTTTTCAACACGCGCGTCTACTCGGACGTCCTTGTAGTCGAACGGATCATATGTCACGTATGCCCACAGATAAGGCCGCTGCAGATCGAATCTCAGCGCGCCTTCCTCGGTTTTCAGCAAGGATGCGGCCGAGGTATTGGTCTGCAGTACGCTGTTATTGCCATCGATGAGAAAAGTGGGCCAGTACTTTAGATCCTTGTCAAATTCCTCTGTGAAGAACTGCTGAGATTCCGCCGTTGCAGTCGGGGGAATGGCTGTAGGCACGGGCGGCACTGTCGCAGTTGGCGGACCGGCAGTTGGCGGAGCCTCAGTGGCCGGCGCCTGCGGCGATCCTGCTCCTTGGGGAAATATCACACACGCCAACACAAACAAAAAGACGAGAACTAAACCTATCGCCTTTCCTGCATTCATCCCGGCCTCCTTGGTTCGTAGGTGCCGCACATTGTCCCACCTGCCTGGCGGCAAGCTGCATCATCCACGCTTGCGCTGCCGTTTCCGAGTCTTAGCACTCGTTGATCCGCCCCGACTTTCGCTCCAATGCAGTATAGCGTTTTGCCAACGCGTGGTCAAGTATCTTCGCCGGCCGCCAATCTACAATCGAGTTACTACAGTCACTTCTCTTCGCGCCTCAATGCTGCTTAGTATATGACGCAGAAGAGCTTGCGAGCAGCAATCTGGCCCGTGACTGCGTCGATCAGGAAGCGCCCCTCATATACGAACGGTTCCGGCACGAGTGGAGGTGCGGTTGGCGAGAATTGCTCCGTGGGTTGCGGCAGCGGCGTCGCCCGGCCGGGCTTGAACACCACATACCAATAGGATCCGCCAGGGGCGATTGCCGTATTAGCGGATGGAATGGGGCCCGGCACGCAGCCTCCCGCGGCGGGCTCGCCTGGAAACCGGTCCAGGATCTCTTGGCCAGTGACCGATCGCAGTTCAGCGACTTCCCATGCGGTTAGACTGTGCGAGGACGTGTTGGGTTCCAATGCCCGCCAGGCAATTTCGCCAGCCTCTTGCTTGCTCAAGGGTGCAGCCGTGGGCGAGCAGGCCGCAAGCGCCAGAGCCAGGCAGGTGATAACAGTGATCATATGCAAAGACGATCGCATGGCTTGGCCCATCCCTCCGCCAGTCTACAATCTAGAATTCGAAGTCTACTTATTCCACTTTGCCCGTGATCGTCGCCATCTTCAACTCCCCAATGGCCTTGGTGATCTGGATGTCGCGCGGGCAGGACATGGTGCAATTGTAGATCGTGTGGCAACGCGCAACGCCCGAGGTCTCGCTGACGATCTTCATGCGCTCCGCAGCCGCCTGGTCGCGGCTGTCGAAGATGAAACGGTGCGCGGTCACCAGCGCCGCCGGCCCGAGATAATCGTCGCTGCCCCAGAACGACGGGCATGACGTGGTGCAGGCCGCGCACAGGATGCACTTGGTCGTTTCGTCGAAGCGCTCACGCTGCTCCGGGGATTGCAGCCGTTCCTTGCCATCCGCCGGCAGGGGGCTGTCGTTGATGAAATACGGCAGCACCTTCATGTAGTTGTCGAAGAACGGCTCCATATCGACGATCAGGTCCTTGATGACCTTCAATCCCAGCAGCGGCTCGACGGTGATCTTGTCGCCCAGGTCGCGTACCAGCGTCTTGCAGGCCAGGAAGTTCCGCCCGTTGATCCGCATCGCATCCGAGCCGCACACGCCGTGCGCGCATGAGCGTCGGAACGACAGCGTGCCGTCATGGTGCCCCTTGACCATTTCGAGCAGGTCCAGCACGCGTTCCGTCTCTTCGGCGTCGATGCGGTAGGTCTCGTAATGGCCGCGCTTGTCTTTCTCGGGATTGTAGCGGAAGATCTTCAGGGTCACCT
>JBGPAT010000265.1:0-4491 GCA_041480885.1 Anaerolineae bacterium | reverse complement strand
GTGGCGGCGAATCGCTTCGGAAGGTCGGTCCGGCAGGCGGCGACGATATCGCCGTTCTTCGCCCGGACCAGGGCAACTTCGCTCACCCCCCGCCACTGCGGCACCTTGACCGCCGCGCTCCACGATCGGCCAAGGTCCGTGCTGAACCAGATATACGCCTGGGCGTACGGGCCCTCGGCGGAACCCCAGGCGATCCCCGTGGGTTGCCATCGCGTCTCGGCCAGCCGGACTCCGCCGAAAGCCTTGCCGACAGGGCCGCGGGTGCTATGCCTGCATCAATCTGCTTGTCGATGGAAGCCAGCAATTGCTCACGAGTCCAGCGGGAAACGGCTGCGGCTGCTTGACCGCCGACCACCAACACAAATTCGCCGCGCGGTTGTGGGAAGTGCTGCCCGGCATCGTGCAGCGGGCCGCGCCAGATCTCCTCGTGCAGCTTGGTCAGCTCACGAGCCACCGCCACTTGTCGATCGCCAAGGACGTCCGCCAGGTCCTTAAGCGAGTCAAGAAGCCGGTGGGGCGTTTCGAGGAAGATGAGCGTATACGGCAGGCCGGCGACCGCTTCAACGGCCGCCCTACGTTCCGAACGTTTGCGCGGGAGATAGCCCGCGTATAAGAAGGAATCCGCCGGAAGACCCGAGCAGACCAAGGCGGCAATCGGCGAAACCGGACCTGGCACGGGACTGACACGGTGCCCGGCCTGCAGGGCGGCAGAGACCAGCTCGTAGCCGGGATCATTGAGGGCGGGGGTGCCGGCATCCGAGACGAGCGCCACATCGCCTTCGCCGAGGGCCGCGAGAATGGAGGCCAGCCGGGCAATCTTGTTGTGCTCAAAATAGCTCGTCAACCGCGTGTGTATTTCGAAATTGGACAAGAGTTTGCGGGTGACGCGCGTGTCTTCAGCGGCGATGAGCCGCGCCTCGCGCAGGATCCGCAAAGCACGCGCCGAAATATCCTCAAGGTTGCCGATGGGCGTTGATACGAGGTAGAGCGTGCCCACACAGGGATTGTATCATCAGCGTCGCAGTCGCCTGTGATGGGCCGTGAAACAACTCAGGCACCGACCGGTGCCTGAGCTATGCTGGTTGTGTGCTGCTCGAATGCTATCCTCCGCAAGCGCCCAGACTCACCGTGTACGTTGTGCAGTTTGAGTCCTTCGGGGCGGCAGGCGCGCAGCAGGCATTGGTGTAGTTGTATTCTGTGCCGGCCTGGCATGCTCCGACGACAACGCTGGAGGCGGGCGTGGGCAAGGGGATGCAAACCTTTATGTCAAACATGGTGAGATTGGTGCCGTGGCACGCGATCAACTGGTTGGCCCCTGGTACACCAAACGGCTCGCAGACGTAGCCTGCCTTCTGGATTTCGTAGGTGGCGCCTCTGGGAATGCTAATGCCCGTGATCGCCAGCTTGTTGTTGCAGGTCCTGCTAACCTCGGCGACAACGGGCGCCGGAATCTGCGGCACCACACCCGGCGCGCAGACTGGCGCATACTGAACCGCTGCGGTCTCGGTGAATTGAGCGGTGGGCCGGGTGGTGACTGCCGGTACCACAGGCGCCGCTGTGGGGGGCTGTGGGATCGAGGTGGGCGGCGCTGGAGCCAGCATCTTGCCGCCAAGGAGCACAGCCGCCCCCGCCAGTAGCAGGAGCAGAACGATGGCGCCGCCGATGATGAGACCGCGCCGCCCTCCACGGGCGGACTGAGCTGCCTCGGCCGACTGAGCCCGCGCTCCCACAGCCGTGGCGCCGCCAGCCCGCGCGGAAGTGTCACCTTTGGCACCAAAAGCTGCGACTGTCAATGCATGAGCCAGTTCGGTCGCCGTCGAGTATCGCAGGGCAGGGTCCTTGGCCATCGCCGTCTTGATGATCTTGTCGGTTTCCTTGGGCAGCGATGGATCGACCTTCAGGATATCAGGGACAGGATCTGTAATGTGTTTGACCGCCACACCCATCGGTGTGGTGGCCTCGTAGGGTTGGTGACCGCTCAACATCTGGAAGATGATCACGCCCAGGCCGTAGATGTCGCTACGAGAGTCCACGTGCTCGCCCTGAGCTTGTTCGGGGCTCATGTACGCCGGGGTCCCGATAATGCCGCTGCCCGTCAGGTTGGTGGCGGAGTCCGTAATCTTCGCGACACCGAAATCCGAGATGTATGGATCGCCGTTGTTGTCGAAGAGGATGTTGTCAGGCTTCAGATCCCGGTGCACAAGTCCGTTCTTGTGCGCGAATGCGAGGGCTGAGGCTAACCGCTCGATGATGCGGGCCGCGTCCTGCATGGAGAATTTTCCCCTCTCGATCCACTGCGTCAATGATCCGCCGCTCATGTAGCGCATGACGAGATAGGGTTGGCCGTCTTCTTCTCCGACATCATAGACCGGCACAATCGCCGGGTGTTCCAGGGTGGCGACGGTCTTTATCTCGCGCCGGAAGCGGTCGCGGAACTGCGGGTCGTGCATCAGTTCGCGCGGTAGAACCTTAATCGCCACCTCACGTTCGAAACTCGGGTCATAGGCACGGTAGACGGTCGCCATGCCACCGCGACCGAGTTCGCCTTTGATCTCGTATCGGCCGATTCTTGTTGGCGCTGCCATACAATAAGTATAACCAGAGGGCCGACACGGCGCAAGGAACTCGTGGCCGTTTGTTCGTGAGTTCGCTGGCGCGGAGCCGCGCCGTCCGGCAGCCACGTTCTACCGGGCGGTGCCGTCGGCGAGCTCTTCGCCGCCCAGAGGGAATCGCACGGACAAGATGAAGACTGCATTCTCACAAGCCGTGGACAATATGTTGGGCCAAGCTGGCACGTGCCAGCAGGAGCATAATTAAAGAACTGCTCCTCCCTGTGCTAGCGGAGGAGCCTGAAGCGATGGCCTGGCGACGACCGGCTACTTAATTGCGTCACCTTTCGGGGAAACCAGGTACCAAACGCTGCCCACGCCCTGACCCGTCGTATCACCGGGCTGCTTGTCCTTGGCGAAATAGTACAGGGGCCAGCCGTTGTACGTCACCTGTGTGCTGCCGTCGGTGCGCGTTGTGGTGCCAAGTTTGCTGGCATCCACCCCGTCACCGGCAACCGGACTGCCAGCCGTCAGAAATGCAGGCCATGCGGCAAGGCATTTGCCGTAGCACGTGCTCGTGTTGGGCGTATCCTTTGTGTACAGGTAAAGAGTCATGCCGTTGTCGCCCACCAGCAATGACCCGAGCTGGGCATTCTTGGCCATCGCCACGTTCGCCGGGCCTGAGGCGGCTGCCGCCACAGGGGCTTGAGCTGCGGCTTGCGTGGCGGGTGCCGGGGGCGGCGGAGCCGCGGTCGGAGTGGCAGGCGTGCCGCAGGCGGCCGCGACTACAGCCAACATGATCAGAACCATTGGAATCGACAATCTGGAATTCATCTTGATCTCTCTCCTTTGAATCAAATGGGGTTTAACGGTCAAAGAAGAGTACGTACGTACCCATACGCTCGGTTTTGTCCTACATTAGCTGGGGGTTAGAAGAAGCACCGCTTCAAGTAGGTCAAGATCGCGCGCTCGGGCAACATGCGCATGAGGAGATGTAAAAGAAAAGCCCTCCCAATCCGGAGGGCCAGGATCTGCAACGCCGCATCTATTTCGTGACGGTCACCGTCCCCACCGTCGAGGGCGAACTCGTCGAGTGAAAGCCAAAGGTGCCGGTTTGCGCAAAGGTATAAGTGAATGTGGCGCCGGGCGCGAGCGCGCCGCTATCAAACTGACCGACCGTATCGGATGCGATGTCTTCCGGTGCGCCGGCGTTGTTCGTCCACGTCACCGTGGTCTTGTTCTTTACCTTGAGCGACGCAGGCTGGAAGCCGCTGCTGGTGATCGATATTTGGGGCGGGGACGGCGGCGTGTGGGTGGCCTTTATATGTTTGGTAGCCGTAGCGCCGGCGCTGATGCCCAGGGTCTTGCTCAACCCCAAGCCCAATGAGCATGAGGAAAGCAGTAGGGCGAGCACGATGAAAAGCGAAGGAAATACAAACCGTTTCATTCTTGATATAGCCTCCATGGATTTGTGAACGATAATCGTACACTGAGCGGATAAGTTTGCGGTGTGAGCTCATTAGTCCATGGTTAGGGGAATGGGGGCTGTTGAGGGCTGGCCTCGGCCATGGGAGACCGCTCGTCAGGCTTGCAGCCGTAGGAGGCTCGCTGGATTGCCTGCCTGAAGGCGCGAGCCTTTTGCGCCAGTCAGCGTTAGGCCTCGCGTCATACCGATGCGCGGCGAGGTTCGTCCGCGCGTGATTTGGGCTTTGAGCTGGAGAACTAGGCTCTTTCCCGGTTGAACTGGGTCTCGTAGAGCTGGGCGTACAGCCCGTTCATCGCCAACAGTTCCTGGTGCGTGCCCCGTTCCACTATTTGGCCTCGATCGAGAACCAGAATCAGATCGGCAGCCAGGATGGTCGAGAGGCGATGTGCGATTACGATGCTGGTCCGTCCCGCCATGACACGTTTCAGGGCGTCCTGGATGAGCGATTCGGATTCG
>JBGPAT010000264.1:0-4510 GCA_041480885.1 Anaerolineae bacterium | reverse complement strand
GGACACCGCTCCTCCTCGCCAGTCATTCTTGGGCCGACACATGCCTGCCGGCCCGCTTGTCAGTATACAACCGGCTGGGGCTGCAGGCAATATCCGTCAGAATCATGACACATGAGCATGGACGCGGAAGCTCTGTCTCTGCTCGCTAATCGCCCGGCTATCGTTGGCGATTAGCCTGGGCGCCGCGGGGGTGGGTATGCTCGACAGGGTTCGCGCGTAGCCTTCGCCATCGGTATCTACGGCACGTTCAGCACAGCGATCTTCAGCGCCGGCACCCTCTTCTCTAGTACCTTCACAACCTTCAACATTCTCACCCGCTCTGGTTACGATCGCGGCCGTGAACTATTCACGTAATACGGGCGAGGCGCGGCGGTGAGAATCCTGTAGATTCTATAGGCGTCTGATTACCATCATAGTCAAATCGTCCTCCAGTGGCACCGAGTCTCTGAAGTCCTCAAGACTCGCTTCGATAGCTAGGAGCAAGCCGTCCGCCGACGACAAGGGCTGCGCTTGAATTGTCTCGATGAGCCGGGCCTCGCCAAACAATTCCCCCTTGGGCGAGAAGGCTTCTGTGACGCCGTCTGTGTATAAGAGCACGACATCACCGCGTTTGAGCTGGATGGTCCTCTCGGTAGCGGTTCCCGAATCGACAACTCCCAACGCTATCGCCGTCCGGGTCAGCCTCTCGGACGTTCCATCGCGGTGGATCCACAGAGGGGGATTGTGACCTGCATTTGCATATGTGAGCTCGCCGCTTCGAACGTTCAGTACCGCGTAGACCGCAGTGACGAACATGCCCTGCCGAGTGTCCGGCAGTAGAAGGTCATTGACACGCTTGAGCACCTCCGATGGTGCCGTGGTCTCAGCTGCTGCCGCCCGGAACAGCGTCCTGGTCAGGGCCATGAATAATGCTGCCGGCATCCCTTTGTCAGCCACGTCCGCAACCAGAATTCCCATCTTTCCGCTCGGCAGCTCGAGGACATCGTAGAAATCGCCGCCCACTTGCCGGGCCGTCTCCCAGTGGGCAGCCAGTTCCCAGCCCTCATATTGTGGCAGTACCTCGGGTATGAACGTCTTTTGGATCTGGCGCGCCAGTTGAACTTCGGTCTCTAGGCGCTCTCGCACCACCATCTCGTTCTGCAGCAGGTCGTTCTGCATCGCCACGGCGATCTGCCGCGATATTCCCTGGATGATTTCTATCCGGCGGAGCCGGTGCCGCCTTGCATCAGCGGCTTCCTCCACCAGCAGCACACCAAGAAAATCAGACTTGATCAGCAGAGGCATGGCGATGAGAAGCCGTGCCGCCTCTTCGACTGCTGTCTCGGTGTTCTCGCTCGGCTTCAGCCTTTGCCAATGACTCGGCCCAGACCTGGTACTTGGCGCGCGGCGCGGGCCAAGCGCGTGCACGCGTGTCTCGCCCGCTTCCCTCGCCGCGTCCAGTAGGCGGAAGTCTCCTTCGTCAATCTCAGTATTCCACGGCGTTGCTGACGCGCTGCCCGTCAGGCCAAACTCGGCTCGCGGAACGTACTTGCGCCGTAGCCCGTCCCAGCCATACAATGCCGCTCGAGGGACACCGATCAGGATCGGCATGCTGCGCACGATGCTGCCTAGGATTTCGTCAAGTTCACCGGGGCTGGACACCGCCTGGGCCACTTGCAGCAATGCAGCCGAGGCGTAGGCCTGTTCCTGGGCCGCATCGTACAGCCGGGCGTTTTCGATCGCCACTGCTGCATAGCTGGCGAAAGTCGCCGTCATTGCCCGTGCCTCATGACCGTACCGGCCTGGGCTGCGGTGAGACAAGGAGATAAGACCCACCGGCTGATCATTGACCCGCAGCGGAGCCGCAAGCGACGAATAATTGCCGGCGAACCCGGCAGCCTGCCCGGACGGCCACATCGGATCAGACGGCTGGCGGATCACCGGCTCGGCCGACTGCATGATTCGCATCAACACCGCCGAGGCCTCTGGAGCGCTGCCTCGCGCCTGCTCGATCTCCTCGGCATCTGTGCCGTGGACTGCCGCGACGCGCAGCTCCCCCTCCTCCATCAGCCAGATCACCGAGACATCCACTGGCAGGTTGCGCTCCAATTCAACCAGGATCAACTCCAGGGCTTCCTCGACGCCAATGTGTTCAGATAGCAGCCCCGCCACTTCCCGCAGGCTGTCGCTAACTTGGAGCCGCCACTGCTCCGAGCGGTATAAGTCCGCGTTCCGAACCGCTGCCGCAATGGTGCCCGCTACGGCTTCAAACATCACGCCATCGTCTTCGGTGAAAGCGTTCAGCCGGTCGGACTGAATATCCAGGATCCCCAGCACCCGCTCGCCAAACACGAGCGGCACCGTCAATTCGGACCGCGTGTTCTTCGGTGGCAGTGGCGACGGACGGTAACGCGGCTCTTGGCTTACGTCGTTCGCGAGCACCGTCTTTCCCTCGCGCGCCACCCATGGGATCAGCCCTCTCGGATCATCCAGGGAGAGTGTATATCCGTGCAAGCCGCGGCTGCGTCGCCCACTCCCAGCTTCGTACTCGATCATTCGCCGGTTGGGGTGCACAGTAAACAGCGTCACATGCGGAAATCCAAAGCGGTCGTGTATCAGCGCCGCCGCTTCATTCATCATTGTGTCCAGTTCAAGCGTTGAGGTCACGCTCCGGCTCACGTCCGCCACCAAAGCCAGCTGGTCGGCGCGACGGCGGACGTCCCCATAGAGCCTCGCGCCTTCAACAGCACGCGCGATATTGTCTGCCAGTGCCTGCAGGACCATTAGATCGTTTGGATGGAAGGCGTTCACGTGATCCGACTGAACGTCCAGCACCCCCAACACGCGCTGTTCCAACTTAAGCGGGATGACCACTTCAGAGCGAGTCTCGGGAAGCGGTGCAACATAGCGGTAACGCGTGTCGCCGAGCACGTCCGCCGCCAGAACCACCTCTCCTGCCGCCGCGGCTTCGCCAATCAATCCCTGACCCACCTCCACTTCCAGCTCCAGGGGTGCCTTCTTGACCCCCTTGCCAGGCGCGCGTGCGCCAGACCGAAACTGCAACCGCGTCGCTCCGGGCTTAAGGGTGAATATGGCCACGTAATAGTAGTTGAAGGTCCTCTGGATCAGTTCGCTCACCCGGCGAGACAGCTCGTCCAGGTTCACCACGTTCGCGATCTCGGCACTCACCTGGCTGACCAGACTTAGCTCACCAAGCCGGAATCGTTCAACCTCTACCCTATGCGAGGCGTAAAGGCCCACGGCTACCACGCTGGCTACGCTCTCAAGCAACTCGAGTTCATCTTTGCCGAAGTCGGGGCCCTGCGAACGCGTGACCTGCAGCACGCCCAGCAGGAATCCCCGGTCCTCGATGGCGACTGCCGCCAGCGCGCGTTTTGGCTGCCCGCTCTTCGAACGGCGCTGCACGTAGGTCTTGCGGTCCGCCACAACCCTGCGCATGCCTTCGCTGCGAGGTTGGAGTGGGAACGCGCGCGGCGCAGTACGATCTGGCAACCGGAATAGCTTCTCGTTCAGCCACACGTTCGCCGCTCCACGCACAACGCGGCCGACCATCGATATGATTCGGTCGCGTTGTCCCGTTAGTGAGCTGGCATTAACCAGTTGCTCTCCCAGGCTGGCAATCGCCCGCCAGTCAGAGACGTCAGGCGAGCGGTTCTTGGAACCCATGCTATTCTTTCCGCTTGACCAGTGTCAGTATGTTCCCCGAAGTCGTGACCTGGTAATCGACTCTATCCATCAACTTGTGCATTAGGTAGATCCCTAGCCCGCCGATCTTCCGTTCAGAGAGATCCGCCGTCACATTGGGTTTATCCACATTGGAGAAGTCGAATGACTTTCCGTGATCAAGAAATGTAATCGTCAAGCTGTCGTTGCTGAATTCGCAGGCGCATTCGAACGATCGATTCGGAAGACCTGCGTACGCGTGCTCGATGATGTTCGAGGCGGCTTCGTCGGCAGCAAGCTGCACGGCGTACACGGCCTTGTCGTCAAAGCCCGCCGCGCGCGCCTCTTCACCCACGAACTCCCGGATCTTGTCCAGGCGTTTGAAACTGGCGGAAAACCTTCGTTTCAACATTTACAATCAAAGGCCGCCTCAAACGGTTCTGGGGCGGCCTCCGTGCCTCGAATTTGGGATTGCGCCGGCAGAGCTCAGAAGCTCCCCACCGCGGCCAACGGATCGGGAAACGTCTGGAATAACTCCGTGAAGCCCGCCAGCTCCAGCGCCTCGCGGATACGAGCCGGCACGGATGCCAGAATCACCTCCCCCCGATTATACCGTTTGCACTGCCTCTGGGCGCCTAGCAAGGCCCGGAACCCGGCGCTCGACATGTACTCCAGCCCGCTCATGTCTATCACCATCTTGAACGTGCCCTTCTCCATCAGACCATCCAGGGCATGGGTGAACTGCGGCGCCGTCGAACTGTCCACGCGTCCGGTCACAGCGACCAGCTGACAATGCTTGAATTCCTTGGTGGTGATTTCCATGCTCGTCCTCCATAAACCCTGGGCG
>JBGPAT010000263.1:0-4545 GCA_041480885.1 Anaerolineae bacterium | reverse complement strand
CTTGAAGCGGATGGCACCCACGGTCCGTACGAGCTGAACATCAACTACTTCGACGCCCTGTCCGATCATGGGGGCGGCACGCCGTCGTCTGTGGACGTTGATCGTTTCATGGCGGCGCAGGCAATCATGCTGTCCCTGCGGGGCGTTCCAGGCGTGTATTTTCACAGCCTGTTCGGCTCGCGCAATTGGGCCGAAGGTGTAAGCACACTCGGCAACAACCGCCTCATCAATCGTCAGAAACTGAGCCGCGCCCAACTGGAGGACGAGTTAAGCGATCGCCACTCACTGAGATCGGCGGTCTTTGAACGCTATCGGCGTCAGCTGGCGATGCGCTGCGGCTCCGCCGCGTTTCATCCGCAGGGTTCACAGAGGGTGTTGGATGCAGGCCGCGGCGTATTCGCCCTACTGCGCGGCTCGCCGAATGGCCAGCAAGAATCACTCTGCCTGCACAATGTCACTGCGCAAAGGCAGTCCATCTCCCTGCTGGGCGAGGCGTGGACCTTGGAACCTTATCAGACGCTATGGCGGGATCTTTATTGAAGAATCAAAGGCGCCTTGCCGTACGTGCGGCAAAGCGCCTCCACAGACTGGACGGGCTCAGAAGGCAGCGACGGCTGTCTTCATGTCGGTAAAGACTTCAAAGAACTGCATGAAGCCTGCTTTTTCGAAGGTGTCGGCCACGTACACCTGGGGGTTGAGTAGTTTGAGGTGCCGTTGCACGCCGCTGTCACGCGAACGATCCATCGATTTGAGGGTGGCCCAACCCTTCGACGGATCGACTGGTGTCTCACCGCGCAGCGTCATCGCCATGCTGTGCAGCGCCACCAGGCCGGCGCTGGACATGAAGGCCACATCGCTCAGGTCGACTATGAAATCCTTCGCGCCCCCCTTGATCAACCCCTCCACTTGTTCCACGAGCTCGGTGTAGTTGGACGCATCGATATCGCCATGCGGCTGCACGACGGTAACCGGCACCTTGCCCTGCTGTTTGGAAACCGTGATCTCCATGGCTCCTCCTCGATTCGTTGGATTATATCATCGGGGCAGGGGCCGCCTGGTGGGCCTACTTATGCTTGCCCTCCAGGCGCGCGCGGCGCCGCTTCAGCTCCGACTCCCAGTGCTTGCGGACGTAAACAGGCAATTCCAGGTTCTGCACCTGCTCCTGGGCCGAAAGTGTCCAGCGTAGAGCCGTCTGCGTGTCGCCTCGCCGGTGTTCATAGTACTTCGCGAGCTCGATGTGGGCGTAGACATGCCCCTCAAAAGCGGCCTGCTCCCACAGGTGGACGGCTTGGTCAAAATCCCCACGCCTCTTTTGGAGCACCGATAGGCGCCGGACGGCCTCCCAGAAATTCTCCTGGCTGAGCTTCATCTGCAAGCCTCGCTCGAACAGGCGCGCCGCCGTCTCCGCTTGGCCCAGGTCCGCGTACAACCTGGCCATGGCAATCACATCCAGGCCATGCTCGATGCCCTCGTGGAAGGGATCCTCCAGCATCGACGCCGTGTGGCTCAGCAGGGCGGCCAGCGCCACCACATCCATGGCGTTGTGATAGAACACGCCCTTCAGCGGGCGCGCATCGCCGGTGCGTAGATAGTCGAAGTACAGCCAGGGGATCTCATAGCCCGGCACTTCTTCCATGGAGCGCGGCGCCAGCAGGATGTTCTCCTCCAGGTACTTGAGTGCCCGCGACTCGAGCCGGTCGCGCCACAGGCGCCGCGCCAGCGGCAGGAGATCGAGGTGTGCGAAGTCCTTAAACGGGATCGGGATGCGGTGCATGCGGTAGCGGGTAGCCAGCAATGGGGCATCGAAGGCCTTTCCATTAAAGGTGACCAGCGCCTGCGCGGGGGCCAGGAAGCCAGCCAGGCCCTCGAGCAGCGCCGCCTCCTCGGCCGGATCGCGCATGAAGAATTGCTTGAGAACGAACTCACCCTGGTCCGTGAAGCGCGCCGCGCCCACCAGGAACGCATAGGTACCCGTGCCGCCCGCCAGACCCGAGGTTTCAGTATCCAGGAAGGTGAAGGACTCGATCGGGAGCTCGCCCAGGCGCGCGTCCGCGGCCCAGGCAGACATTACGGTCAGCGGCGCCGCCAGGCGCAGCGCGGCGTGGCCGTGTCGATGGTCGGGCGCGAAGCGCTCCTCGTAGACGAACGTTTCTCCCAGGGCAGTCGGGACGACTTCGCCGCTCATCACCGACATGATGTCATAGCGCGCCAGGGATTGCGGGGCGGGCAGGTCCGCGGCGCCCGTCTTGACGCCCAGCGCTTTCAGTCTATCGGCAAGAGAGGTCATGAGAATAACAGACTAGTGCACATCAGGTCGGGGCGCGGCCACGGCGGCAACGCAGAGAGGGTTCTAGTGGGCGTGGAGACTGCCGCACAGGCAGAATCTTCGACCAGTGCAAGTTTACTTGCTATTCACCGTCAGCTGTGTGATGGCAATACCGATCCGCGGGTCGGCGTGATTGAGGTGTGATTCTGCAGCATCCGGGCCGCTTAGGCCCGTCGTATCCCGTGTGGCCAGTAGGCTGTCTTGCAGGCGGGCGGTCAACCGAAACGGATTGTCTAAAGCTCCCTCACGGGCCAGGCGAGGCGAGTTGCTCTTTCGGCGTTTAGGACCACTCCCCCACTAATCTTGCAACTCTTTCCAGGGAATCGAGATGGTTATCCTGGTGCCGCCGTTGGGTGAATGGACTGTCATCCTGCCGCCAAGAATATCCAGCCGTTCCTGGACTCCCAGGAGACCAAGACCTTTCCTGGAGGACTGCTTTTTCATCCCTACCCCATTATCTTCAACCAAGAGGACAATCACCTCGTCATCGCGCCCAAGGCTGACGGCAGCAGTGGTAGCTTCAGCATGTTTCAGAACATTGGTCAGCAATTCCTGAACGATACGAAACAGGCCAATCGCGATCTCGGCGTCCAAATTTGGCAAGTCACTGCCATCATACTTAATCGAAAGCGATGTCTTCCTGGCCAGGTCTGAGCAGTATTCCTTCAGGCTTAGATTGACCCCGGCGACATCCAAGATTGGCGGACGCAGATCTTGAGAAATCTCCCTGATCTGCTGGACTGTCTGATCGATTGAGGTCATTAGTCTCGAAATACGCTTGCGAGCCGGCTTGGACTGGCTGTGGATCTCTCTCAGCAGGGAGCTCATTTCGTACTTGATCGAAATCAGGGCTTGACCGGTTTGGTCATGCAACTCCCGCGCCACCCTGCGGCGCTCCTCCTCCTGGGCAGTGATCACCTGACGCGCCAAGTCCTTGGACCGCTTCTGGCTGGAGGCCAGGCTGGCAGTCCTTTCAACAACACGCAGCTCAAGCTGGTTCTTTGCGAGCAGGAGCGCCTGTTCAGACCTCTTGAGATCTGAAATGTCTCTTGCCAGAATGAACACGCTGGTAACGTTCCCGGACGAATCTTTGAGCGGAACCAGGGAGCAACTTAACCAGGATAAATCCGATTTGAACTTGATTGTGTCTTCCAGACGAACCGCAGTTCCGGATTCAAATACCGAGTCCATTGCAGGGTATAGGACTTTTCCCGATCCTCTTGGAAAGAAGAACGAGCGCGGCTGCCCGACGATTTGACCAGGGCTTGACCCGATGTAATCTGCAGCAAATGAATTGATGTAGATGATTTGATGCTCGCGATCGATGATGAGGATCAAATCGCGAGCTGATTCAGCCAGCGTGCGGTAACGCTCCTCGCTCGCGCGCAGCGCTTCCTCCGCCCGCTTGCGCTCGGTGACGTCGCGCGAGATGACCAGCATGGTGTCGGCCTTATCCCTCGTGTCTTTGATCGGCAGCAGCGATGTGCTAAGCCACGAGGTAGCGCCGCCGAAGTCGACAGGCGCCTCTACCTGAAGCGGCTGGCCACTTTCGAAGGCCTTCTCGATATTGCCCAGCTGACGGGTGGCGGTGTGTGGCGGGAAGATATCTGTGAGTCGTTTGCCGATGAGATCCTGCGGCGTAACCCCGAATTGTTGGGCAGAGTGAGTGTTCGTATACTCGATTTCCCCCCGACGATTGACCAGGCTGATCAGGTCATGGGAAGCTTCAGCCAATGTGCGGTAAAGGGCTTCGCTTGCGCGCAGTGCATCTTCGGTGCGCTTTTTGCCGGTGATGTCGCGGCTGAAGCACGCCACGCCCACCACCTTGTCATCCAGCCCGAGAATCGGGTTGAAAGACGTCTCACGGTATACGCTGCCGCGCAGCCCTCCAGGAGCGATGCCCACGTATGCGAACGCCTCACCGGCCAGCGCGCGGGCATACAGCGGTGCCCATTCATCCACGATGGCTTGCGGCATCCTCGCGAACACCGATTCGCCGTTATTAGGCTCCCGCCCAACAAACGCCGCGATTGCCTCGCGAAAAGTGGCGTTGGTGCTCGTCAATCGATGTTGAGCGTCAATGGACCAGATGGTATCATCGGTGTTGTCAATCAGCGCCCTAAGTGTGACTTCGCTCTGGCTCAGCGCCTCCTCGATCTGCCTTTGGTCCGTGACGTCCGCGACGAAACCGGTGAAGATCTGCTGACCATTATTCATTG
>JBGPAT010000262.1:0-4545 GCA_041480885.1 Anaerolineae bacterium | reverse complement strand
GCATTGGGAACGATGCTCGGATACACCGGCCACTTTTGCTCTGTGAAAAACATCAGCATCTCGGTGGACGCGAAGTCCATTGTAAGCGGCGAGACAACCGGGCAATAGTGGTGCGTAATGAACGGGCGTTCGCGGTAGGCGGCATCACCCCCCGCGATCAGACTTCCGAGGCGGAGGACCGCCGCCGCGTCGTCCAGGTCGCGAGTTGTGATGCGCACGGGCTTGAGGCAATGCCTAAGGGCGGGATACAACCGCGCGAGAGTGAATTGGCCCGGCTCTGCATCTTCAGCGAGCGTGGAAACAGAGAAGACGTCGTATCCGGGCAACTCATTAATGAGATGCGCAATGCGGGCGATATCGTCCGAGCGGGAACGCCGCTCGTGGCCTGTGACGGGATCGATCACGTCCGGAGCAGAACTGCCGGTCACGATCAGGGGGCCATCCTGTGGAATCGTGCGGTCGTATTTGGGATCACGGCCCCGAAAAGTGAAGGTGGGCGGCACCATCGATTGGAACTGCTCGATCACGCCGCGTGGGAATTTCACAATCTGGCTGGTGCTATCCACCTTGCAGCCGTGTTTCGCAAACACGGAGCGTGCCTGCTCATGGCGCACCAACAGCCCGACATCTCGAAGGATCTCGAGTGAGGCCTCATGCACTCTCTCGACCTGATCTGGCGCAAGGAAAGCGGCATACGCGATCACAGGATTGCACCCTCGCTCAAATCGCTCTCTGCCAGCAGAGAATGTTCGACGTGCAGTCTCGAGCCCACCTCAAGGATCTCTTCAACTCGAAACATCTGCAGACCTGCGCGGGTCACCTTGAGCGAGGCGGCGGCGGTGGCAAAACGCAGTGTCTGTGCCAGGTTCCAGCCCTTGAGAAAGCCATAGACATAACCCGCTGAGAAAGTCGCTCCAGCACCGCATCCATCCATGGCCCGGACGATGGGGGCCTGCACCCTGACCACTTCATTGCCTTGGGCTGCCAGGCAGCCTTCGCCAGCCAGCGTGATGAGGGCAGTTCTGACCCCAGTGTTCAGCAACTTGCGCGCCACATCGAGCGGCTGTTCGCGGCCGAGCTGGGCGGCATCGGTGACTGCCTGACAGATCGTCGCGCGGCCAGCATAGCTGCGCAAGAGCTGAGGGTCTGCGTGGCCGTGCTCAAAATTGAGGAAAACAGGCATTTCCAGCCGGAGGGCTTCATCCATGGCACGAATGATGTGATCCCCGTCATACCAGTCCACGTAGAGAATCCGGGCTCCCTGCAACGGCACAAGGTCGGCCGTATCCAGGGTATTCAGCACCTCGGGCGTACGCTGCCAAAAATAGGTGCGGGCGCCGCTACTGTCTGACACATCCACCTCATACGGCGTCTTGATGTCTTTGGAGAACCGCACCTTGCTCTGCACTCCCCACTCCTGCAGCTGACCAGCCAGCTTGTGACCGCGAGGATCATCGCCCACCGCCGTACCGATAATCGCGGTGGACACGTCCCATTGTCGCAAGAGGCAAGCGATTATCGCGGCGTCATCAAAGATGAATTCGCTCACGTCCTTTATCAGCGCGCCGGTGTTGTGTTCCGGGAGCTGATCCACGACCAGGATAGCCACAGGAGTAAGCATGCCGAAGCCTACGTAAAGAGCAGGTGAAGCGCTCATATGGAGCGTCTAGCCAATGGCCGCATTCATTTGCATAAGATACCAACGCAGGAAACGGTCCAGGTTGTACTCCTTGTAGGTGGATAGAGGTCCGGGCGTGTAGGCATGGTTGTTGACACCACGCTGCTGATTGACGCAGATCTGCCAGTCCTGTTCAGCCGTCCAGAGCCAAAAGGGCAGGATTTTGTCCAAGTCATAGTCCTTCCCTTCGACGGCCTTTTCGTCGACGAGCCAGATCATGCGGATCTGCGTGTGGTACAGCCCGTTGGGGGTCAAGCGGACGGCCACACTATGATCGCACGAGGAGTGGTTCCAGTAGTTTGGAAGCATTCGAACGCGCAGCGTGCCCACGTCGGGATCCGTGTAGTCACCCATGAGAGGGGCCACTTGCTTGCCGTCGAGGGACTCCGTGACGAAGCCGTCCACCAGAGGCGTGCGATTGGCCGAATACCAGATGTTATGGTCCGGGTCGGGAAACTCTGTCAAGCCGGCCTCCGTGCGGGTCACGGCCAATCCCTGCGCAGACCATTTCTGCTCACTGCGAGCGGTCACCGCGGAAAGTTGTGTCGCGATGCGTTCAATGGTGTCGTCCGCGTTGTAGTGATCGAAGTTGGCCTTGATGTACTGCGGATGGTTGACATTGCAGTGGTAGCACTCGCGATTGTTTTCCCAGACGAGTTTCCAGTTGGCGTGCACATCAAAATCCATCAGTTTCGCGACCTTCGCGCGCCTCAGCCCCTGTGGGCGAACCATGGGTTCGATGGTCTCGTAGGCCGGCTGAAAGTCCGGCGGCTCGGCGGCGAGGCTGATGAAGATCAAGCCTTCGACCTCGCGAACATGCGCGGGATGCAATCCCAGCTGAGATTTGTCAAGGCCGTCCTGCATGCCTCGCCATACGAGCAAATGTCCGTCGAGGGCGTAGGTCCACTGGTGATAGGGACAGATGAAACGTTTTACATTGCCTTCGGCGGCCTCGCAGATCAGCGAACCCCGGTGGCGGCACACATTGTACAGGGCATGCACCTGGCCATCGCTATCCCTCACGACGATGACCGAGTCGCCATCCAGATCATAGAGGAAATAGTCCCCCGGTTTGGAAATCTGGCAGGAGTGTCCCGCAAACAGCCAGCCGGCGCGCCAAATGAAATCCATCTCGGCGCGATACACCAACTCATCGTGATACAAAGGCCGCGGCAGGCCATGGCCAGGCTGACGCAAAGCCAGCGTCTCCTTCAGGTGCAGCATCTCAACGGGGATAAGAGACAGCATGTATGCGACTCCTTCTAGCTCGAAACACTAAAGGCCGAATCCTCGAATCGTCTCTTGAGCCTGCCCAACAAAACCGTGCGCGCGGAGCGAACCGGCCGCCGAACGCAGATCAGGCGTGCAGCCTCTCGCCCTTCGGGTCGAACAATACGGTTGCAGTGACTTCTCCCTGGCGGCGGCCCTCGATAAGTTCAAATTCGAATCGCGTTCCAGTTTTGGCGAGCTCGACGGGTAGGTAGGCGTACACGATGTTCTTCTTGACGGTGTAGCCGAAGCCTCCACTTCTCACCCGCGTGATAACCTTGCCATCATGATAGACGGCCTCACCACCATAGATCTGCGTAAACTCGGCTTCATCCAGGACGAGCGTGCAAAGCTTGCGCTTCAGTCCTTCCTGTTTGGCCTTGACCAGAGCCGCCTTTCCAACGAAATCCGGCTTGTCCAGGCTGACGCAGAAACCCAGGCCCCCCTCGTACGGCGTTTCGAGTGGTGTGACGTCAGCCGTATAGTAGCGATAGCCCTTCTCGAGGCGCAGTGAGTCGAGTACCTTGTAGCCGCCGACTTCCAACCCAAATTCTCCGCCAGCCTTGATCAGCGCATCCCAAACTGCCTCGGCTCGCTGCGGCGGTACGTAGAGTTCCCAACCGAGCTCGCCCACATAGCTAACGCGCTGCGCCCATACGCCGGCGCCGTTGATGTCAATGGTTCGGGCATGCAAGTACGGGAAAGATTCGTTGGAGACGTCGTCACGGGTCACCTTCTGCAAGACGTGCCGTGCCTTGGGCCCCCACAGGGCCAGGCAGGCCCACTC
This sequence comes from Anaerolineae bacterium, assembly GCA_041480885.1. Lineage (GTDB taxonomy): Bacteria > Chloroflexota > Anaerolineae > Anaerolineales > Villigracilaceae > Fen-1038. Next base: position 811 of record JBGPAT010000262.1, on the reverse strand, counting down.
CATCGTAATATCGCGAATGGTCACCCGGCCATCTTCCAGTTTATGGTGCATGCGCAGCCACCCCAGGTCATTTCCGATGAACGCGGAGCCCGTCACCACGCGGAAGAGGTCATTCGCTATGCGGGTCACCGTGAGATCAGCCTCAACGCCGCCACGCGTGTTGAGGAACTGAGTGTACGTCGCGCTACCCACCGGCTTATCCATCTCTCCGTCCGCGATCCGCTGCAGCAGCGGAAGGGCGCCCGGTCCGCTGACTTCGATCTTGCCGAACGAAGTCAGGTCAAACAGGGCGACGCGTTCGCGCGTCGCAGCATGCTCCTGGCCGACCCGCTCGAAATATGGCGGGCGGTTCCAACCCCATTCGCGTTGATCCGCGCCGGCGCGCCGCCACGGACCGCCGCGCTGGAAAAAGTTGACGCGCTCCCAGCCAAACTTTTCACCAAACACGGCGCCCAGTTCCTGCAAGCGGGAGTGAACCGGGCTGACGCGGTGCGGCCGGGCCCATTCATTCTCGTCGTTCGGGAAGCGCAGGCGATAGTAGTACTTGACGCCCTCGCGCGTCCGCTCCGCGGCATAGTACGGGCTGGAATAGTAGTCCCCAAAACGCGTTGCCCGAAATGCATATACATCCAGCGACGGTTCCCCCTCCACGATCCACTCCGCCATCAACTTACCGATGCCTCCGGCGCCGCCATAGCCGTTCAGCGACATGCCGGCCGCCATCCACATGCCATGCGCGCCTGCCATGGGGCCAAGCACGGGCTGGCAGTCGGGGGTGTAGGCACCGGGGTGACAGACCAGCGTGATAATT
>JBGPAT010000261.1:0-4560 GCA_041480885.1 Anaerolineae bacterium | reverse complement strand
TATTCGCCGCTGGCGATGTTCGGCTGGGTACAAACCACCGCGTATCATCGGCCACAGGCGAAGGTGCCATCGCCATCGCGGCGATCGAAGCGTATCTCAAGACCCTATGAGCAAGGAATTCCTGCGACTCCAGGCCTTGTTCTCGGATCTATCGGAGGACGACCTGGACTGGCTGTCGGCTCAGGCCGAGCCCGTCACGATTCCGGCTGGGACAAACCTCATGCAGGAGGGCGAGCCAGGTGACTCGGCTTATGTTGTTGTAGATGGTGATCTCGAGGTGGTGAAGCGCTCGGACAATCAGGAAATTGTGATCGCGGTGCGGGAACCAGGCCAGGTGATCGGGGAAATGTCTCTGCTGGACCGGGCTCCCCGCAGCGCGACGGTGCGCACCATCCGCGAGAGCCAATTGCTCAAAATTCGCGGCGAGACGTTCAAGCAATTGCTGGCTCACAGCCCATCGGCCGCCCTTTCCATGTTGCGGACGGTTACCCAGCGTCTCCGGCAGAACGAAGCCATGGTTCGGCAGAACGAAAAGATGGCCGCCCTCGGTACGATGGCAGCCGGCCTCGCACATGAGCTGAACAACCCGGCGGCCGCCGTGCGGCGGAGTGCCAGCCAACTGCGCGCTTCTCTGACCCAGTGGGCTGAGTTGACCACGGAGCTCTGGCGCTCCAATCTGGCCGATGAGCAGATCCAAATGCTTGACACCTTGAAGTTGCAGATCGAGTCCCCCCATGCTCACGTCGCCAGCCTGGATCCAATGACTCAGAGCGATCGCGAAAGCGAACTGCAGACGTGGCTGGAGGCTCGGGGCATTCAGGATGCCTGGGAACTCGTTCCCCCGCTCGTTTCGGCCGGCTGGGAGCTTGCTTCTCTGGGGAAGCTCGGCGACGTCTTCGGGGCGGAGACATTGTCTGTTGTTCTCCGATGGCTGGCAGCTGGCAACACCGTATTTTCGCTGCTTGATGAGGTCGGTGTGGGAACGGAACGCATCTCAGAGATCGTCCGCTCGGTCAAAGCCTACAGCTACCTGGATCAGGGCCCGGTGCAGCAGGTGGATCTCCGCGAAGGACTGGAAAACACGCTCGTGATCCTGCGTCACAAGATGAAGGAGGGCATCGTCATCCGGCGTGACTACGCGGCCGATCTGCCGCCAATCGAGGCGCACGGCAGCGAACTGAACCAGGTCTGGACCAACATCTTGGACAATGCCGTCGATGCCATGCAGGGTCACGGCGAAATTGCCCTGCGCGCGCGACGGGAGGATGGGAACGTAGTGGTTGAAATACAAGACAATGGTCCGGGTATTCCGCCTGCGATCCAGAAGCGGATTTTTGAACCGTTCTTCACGACCAAGCCGCCGGGTCAGGGTACGGGCCTGGGCCTACACATTGCCTACACTGTGATCAACAACCACCACGGCAAACTGCACGTCACATCTGAGCCGGGAAACACGTGCTTCCAGGTGACGCTGCCCATCCAAATGCCGCGCTAGATTGGGGAATCCATGACCATCAATGACGATCCGACTCTCAAAGAGATTCTGATGACGATCAAGACCGTTGCCAGCGTGGGTGTCTCCTCGAACGCAGAGAAGCCCAGCTACGGCATTTTCAGCTACCTGCAGGCACACGGCTACCACATGATCCCGGTCAACCCGGCAGCCACCGAGATCCTGGGGAACAAGGTCTACGCAGACCTTGCGTCGATTCCGGAGAAGGTAGATGTTGTTCAAGTCTTTCGAAAGCCGGAAGACGTCCCGCCGGTGGTCGAACTGGCGATCCAGGTGGGCGCAAAGATCGTGTGGATGCAAGAGGGTGTGATCAACGAAGCTGCCGCCCAAAAGGCCGAGGCGGCCGGGCTCAAGGTCGTGATGAATCGATGCATGAGGGAGACTCACCGACGGCTGCTGGGAGAGCACTTCCATTTGTAGTGCCAGGCACCCGGTCAGAGCAAAACCACAGAAGAGCGCAGAGGTAGCCTCTGCGCTCTTGGATTCTGCTCGTCCCCGGCCGAAGAAAATCAGGAAGAACTAGACCGGCTGCTTCTTCAGCCGCTCCAGGAAATGCCTGCGGAACTTGGTAACCTTGGGCGCGACCACCGCCGTACAGTACGGCTGGTAAGGATTCTTCAGGAAGTATTCCTGGTGATAGTCTTCAGCCAGGTGGAACTTCTCAAACTTCGCCACGTCGGTCACGATGGGCTGGTCCCAGATGTGCTGCCCATCCAGTTCCTTGATCAGCTCGTGCGCGACTGCCTGCTGGGCGTCATCATGATGGAAGATGGCCGAGCGGTACTGACTGCCGACGTCGGCTCCCTGCCGATTCAGCGTGGTCGGATCGTGGACCGCGAAGAATACGTTCAGGAGATCGCGGTACGAGATCACGGCAGGATCGAAGCGGACTTGTACCGCCTCGGCATGCCCCGTCATCCCGCTGCAGACATCGCGATAACTGGGATGATCCACGTGGCCGCCGGAGTAGCCCGACTCCACGGATTCCACACCTTTTAGTTCGTCAAAGACGGCCTCGAGACACCAGAAGCATCCTCCGGCAAGCGTCGCAGTTTCCAAATCGCCCTTCATGATAGTTTCTCCTTCGGTCTAAGTTTACGCGCCTGTCCGTTGCTTAGATGCGATCAGACCGCCGATTATTCTTAGAACAAGATTACAGAAGAACAACCACCGACGGGATCGCACAGGGATATCGCTTGGCTAAGATCCCGAAAACACACATCCGGCAGGCTGCCTTCACGTCGTGAGTGCAGCCTGCCGGACAAATTGGAATATGCTAAGTGGTTGGTCTACAGGCTCGGCTCGGGCAGGGCCACTGCGGCCCGTTTCAACTCCACATCACCCGAAACTGAAACGTCCACCTCGATCAAGTCCCCGTCCGCGAACTCGCCCGAGAGCAGGCGGTCCGATAGGGGATCCTCGACCCTCTGCTGGATGACTCGGCGCAAGGGGCGGGCGCCGAAATCGGCGTCGTAGCCCTCATCGGCCAATGCTGACAGGGCAGCGGGGGTCGATGTCAACTTCAGGTTGTGATCCTTCAGGCGCTCGGCCACTTTATCCAACTCGAGAGAGACGATCTTCTCGATGTCCAGCTTGTTTAGGGAACGGAAGATGACTACGCCGTCGAGCCGGTTGATGAACTCCGGCCGGAAGCTGTGCTTTAGAGAATCATTCAGTTTTTTGCGCATTTCGTCGTAGGAGACCTGCTCTTCAGCCGCCATATCCCTTTTCAGCTGGAAACCCAGGGAGCTCTGCTTCTTGATCAAGTCCGCGCCGATGTTGGAGGTCATGACGATAATGGCGTTTCGGAAATCCACCTTGTGTCCCTTGGCATCGGACAGATGTCCTTCCTCCATGATCTGCAGCAGCATGTTGTGAACTTCGGGATGGGCCTTCTCGACTTCGTCGAAGACCACGATGGAGTAAGGCCGTCGCCGCAGGGCCTCAGTCAGCTGCCCGGCCTCTTCATATCCAATGTAGCCGGGAGGCGCACCCACCAGTCTCGAAGCAGTGTGCCGTTCCATGAACTCAGACATGTCCAGCTGCACCGCCGCATCCTCGCTGCCAAACATGAACTTGGCCAGCGCCTTGGTCAGCTCGGTCTTGCCGACTCCGGTGGGACCCAGGAACATAAATGAGCCTATCGGACGCTTGGGATCCTTCAATCCGGCGCGGGCGCGGCGCACGGCCCGCGAGATGGCGATGATGGCGTCATCCTGCCCGATGATGGATTTGCGAAGTTCATCCTCCATCTTGAGCAGGCGCTGCGATTCCGCCTCCGCCAGCTGCATCAATGGCACACCCGTCCACATCGAGACGACTTCGGCAATGTCGTCCGCGGAGACGACCGGACTGTTGGCACGATCCCAGCCTGAGCGCAGACGCTCGATCTGCTCACCCAGAGCCGTTTCGCGGTCTTCCCACTGCTTGATATCCTCGCCGTTGCCCTCTTCCTGGGCCATGGCGCGGTTTTGGCGTACCTGGCGGAGCTGACCGTACAGGTCTTTGGCCTGCTTGGCTGCCGGGCTTTTGTACATGCGCACCCGCGAGGCCGACTCGTCGATCAGGTCGATGGCCTTGTCTGGCAGGAAGCGTTCCGTGACATACCGCGTGGATAAATGAGTCGCCGCCTGCAGCGCCTCGTCGGATATCACCAGATGGTGGTGCTCTTCATACGCCGGGCGGACACCCTTGAGAATCTCAATCGTTTCCTCTTCGGAAGGCTCGTCCACTTGCACGGGCTGGAAACGGCGTTCCAGGGCCGCATCCGATTCGATGTGCTTGCGATACTCATCCAGCGTCGTCGCGCCGATGACCTGAAGCTCGCCGCGCGAAAGCGCGGGCTTGAGGATGTTCGCAGCGTCGACGGACGAGCCGGCTGCGCCGGCGCCTACCAGCATGTGGACTTCATCGATAAACAGAATCGAGCCGGATTGCTTCAGTTCGTCAATCACGCGCTTCAGTCTTTCCTCAAACTGGCCGCGATACATAGTGCCCGCAACCAACGAACCCACATCGAGCTGAAGCACTCGCTTGTTCATCAGTGG
>JBGPAT010000260.1:0-4586 GCA_041480885.1 Anaerolineae bacterium | reverse complement strand
GGCCCGGCGTTTGCGCGAGGTACTGAGCGCCTGCTCCGCGTCCGTGTCGGCGGCGACACCCGCCGTAGCTCCCGCGCAGGTGGGCGGCCATTGGCAAATCCACACGCGCTATGTGCTTGGCGAGAGCACGCATCAGGCGCTCTTCTTGCGGGGACGATTTGGAAAAGCCGCTTACCCGCGCACAGGCATCCCTAAAATCCTGCCGACCTGGTCGGCCTGCAAAATCCTGTGGATACGCGAGAACGAACCAGAAGTCTTTGCGCAGGCCGCCAAGTTCCTGCTCGTTCAGGACTACCTGATCTATCGCTTGACCGGCCGGATGGTCACCGACGGTTCGATATCCTGCACCACCTTGAATTATGACTTCCTCAACAATTGCTGGTGGAACGATATGCTGGACGCGATTGGAATCACGAGCGATCGATTGCCAGAAATCGTTCAGCCAGGAAGCGTGGTTGGCACCGTGTCGCCGGAGGCTGCCTCGTTGCTGGGACTAACCGCGAAGACCGCCGTTGTCACCGGCGGGATGGATCAAGCTGTTGGCGCGATCGGAGCCGGAAACTTCCGCCCGGGCACGGTGTCCGAAACGACCGGCGCTGCGCTGGCAATCCAAGCCACGATCGCGGATCCGATGATGGACAAGTCCGAAACCGTGCCCGTTTACTATCACAGCGTTCCCGGATATTATCTCTTTGTGCCGGTTGGCCCCACGGCCGGCATGGCGTTGAAATGGTTCCGCGATACTTTCTTCCAGGATGAGATGAAGCAGGCGGAGGCGGATCACGTGGATGCCTATGACCGATTGACGCAACTTGCGGGGTCTGTCCCAGCCGGTTCGGATGGACTGATCATGTTGCCTCACCTGATGGGGGCTTTCAGCCCGGAGCCGAACTCGCTGGCGCGCGGTTCCTTCACCGGTTTCACTCTCAGCCACACCCGCGCGCATTTTGTGCGCGCTCTGCTCGAAGGCGTGGCATTTCTGCTGCGTCGCAATCTCGATTCGATGGAGCGCACCGGCCTCACCATTCCCGAAATCCGCTCCACCGGCGGCGGAGCTCGCAGCCACCTATGGAATCAGATCAAAGCCAATGCGTGCAACCGTCCGGTCGTCACACTTGTCAATGAAGAGACAGCCTTGCTGGGTGATGCCATCCTGGCGGGCGTGGCCAGCGGTGTATTTCAATCCATTGAAGAAGGATGCAGTTCCATGGTCGTGCCAAAGGAGAAGGTTCTGCCGGATGAAGATGCGAAGGCCTATCCTGAATCATATCGCCGCTATTGTGAATTGGATCGGAGCCTCTCCGAATACTTCGAGCTCAGCTATTCCAAAAAGACTTAGATGTGCTGATATCTACAAAACTCATTGATCGAAAGGAAGGTTAAGATGGCAAGCAAACCCAAAGTTGGCGTTCTCGTGATGGCCTTACTCGAAGACGATTACAACAAGACTGCCCACATCCGCCCGATGGCTCAAAAGGTGGCGGACAAGATCGGCAGCATCATCGGCAAGTATGCCGAGACGGTCTGCCCGCCGTTGGTGGAGGAGGAATTCCAGGCCGAAGCCGCGGCGCAGATGTTCAACTCGGCGGGCGTGGACCTGATTGTCGCCGTTGAAATCGCGTACACGAAGGGCGCAGTCCCGGCGCGCTGTTTCCTCAACACCACCGCGCCGGTGCTGGTCTGGAGCGCGCAGCAGATTGAATTCCTGCCGGAGAACGCCGACTTTGATCTAATCATGCTCAACTCGGGTATGGCGGGCGTACCAGAAATGACCTCGGGCTTGCTTCGTATGGGCAGACCATTCTGGATGGTCACGTCGATGATGGACGACCCCGAGGGCCACAAGAAAGTGGCAGAGTATATCGCCGCGGCCGGTGTGATTCGCCGTCTGAAGACCGCCCGCATTGCGATAGTCGGTCATGCTTTCGAAGGAATGACGGATCTGATGATAGACCAGCTCAGCCTGCGACAGTACGTCGGGCCGATCTGTTGGCCGGTCGAGCCGGAGAAGGTCTCGCTCGCCATGGGGGAGCTGTCAGATGCCGAGGTCAAGGCCTTAGTGAAGAAGGAGAGTGGGCGGTACAAGATTGACATGGATGCGGCCCAGTTCGAGCGCTCCTGCCGCCTGGCTCTGGCATTGGAAAAAGTCACCCGCGCAGGCAAATTTGATGCGATGGCTTCATTCGATCAGGTTTGGCTGACCGATCCACGCGTCGGCATCATCCCATCCTACGGCACCGGGCGTCTGTGCGAGATTGGCTTGCCGTGTTCAACCGAGGCGGATGTCACCACGGTCGCGGCCATGCTGATCCTCCAAGAGTTGACAGGTCAGGCTACTTTCCTTGAGAACTATGTCATTGACTTCAAGCAGGATGCGATGATCCTCTCGCACGATGGCCATGGCAATCCGGCCATGGCTGCGAAGCCGGCGGACGTGACCGTCAAGTCCAGCATCTACTACAAGGGCGCAAACGGATTCGGAGCTGGCCTTGAATACGCCTATGCTCCCGGACCTGTGACCAATCTGTCCCTCGTTTGCGTGGGCGGACGATGGCGGCTGAACGTCGCCGAGGGCGAATCGCTCTCGATAAAACCGCGCCCGGTTGCAGCTCCGCAAATGCTGTTCAAGCCCAAGAACCTTTCTATCAAGGAGTGGTGTGATGCTTGGTGCAAGGCCGGCTCGCCGCATCACATGGCCCTGGCATACGGGCATCTGGCCCGCCAAATCAAGATCTATGGTGAGATGCAAGGGTTGGAGGTCGTTGAGATCTGAACCTCCGATCAGAACGCGTGCACTTCGCGAGATGACAAGCAAGGCTTAGATGTTGAGGCAGCCCGGCTGCTAGATTTCTGGCATTGGAGAAAAGGCCATGGAAGACCTGAGCGCTGCTGAACGGAGATCACAGATCGCGCAAATGGTGTTGGAGAAAGGCAAGGTGCTGGTAGCCGATCTGGTAGACCAGTTCCAGGTGACTGAGACGTCAATTCGCCGCGATTTGACACTGCTGGAAGTTGGCCATCGCGTGAAGCGCATCCACGGCGGAGCGATTCCTATTCCCGGCAGCTCCCGAACCGATTCCTTTGCTGAAAAGCAGGAACTCCATATCAAAGCCAAGGAACGCATTGGCAAAGCAGCTGCGGAATTGATCCGGCCGAAAGATGTTGTGTTGCTGGATTCGGGCACCACGACCCTGCAGGTCGTCCGCCACATCCCGTCCGCGCTGCGAAACGCCAGCATGATCACGCTGGTGACGAATTCACAGCCCATTGCTCAAGAAGTGCTTACCTGGCCATCCCCGAATCTAACGGTCCTCGGTGGGCTGTACCTGCCCGACTATCAGGCGACCGTAGGTCCGCAGACGCTGGCACAGTTGCAGGAATTGGCCGCCGACAAAGTGTTCCTGGGCGCCGACGGATTAACGGTTGGCAGCGGCCCCACCACCGCCAACATCTTGATGGCGGAAGTGGATCGGCGGATGATGGAACAGGCCCGCCAAGTTATCCTTGTGACGGACAGCAGCAAGATCGGCAGGGTCGGCTTTGTACCGATGAAAGCAGTGAATTCGATTCACGCGCTCATCACCGACACCGCCGCACCACCGGGCTTTGTCCAGGCCATTCGAGACATGGGCATAGAAGTCTTGCTGGTATAGGCGGTGAACCCGTCCCACAATTGGGATCCTGCGCGTTGATGGGCGGCCTGCTATTCCCTATTGGACGCGCATAAGGGACAATTCCTTTATGTATCCGGGACTTCATATCACTCCTCCGTTCTTTGAGATCGGCCCAAAGGCCTACATCTATGGGACGGAAGCACTGGCGCTCGCGAAACATGCGGATGCGATGAGCAACAAGTATGCTGTTCAGATCATCTTTACCCCTCAATATGTTGACATTCCGTTGATTTCAAGTGCGATGGAGCAGGTCCTGGTTTTCGCGCAGCACATGGATTCGCTCGAAGTTGGCAGGGGCATTGGATCGGTTTTGCCTGAGGCCATTAAGGCGGCGGGCGCGGTGGGGGTTCTGCTCAATCACGCGGAAAAGAGACTACCCATGGACGAGCTGAAGCGCACGATGCAGCGCGCCGATGAAGTGAGCCTGGCTACCATGGTATGCGCCGACAACCTGGCACAGGCTGCCGCCGTAGCGAAGTTGGAGCCCAACATCATCATCGCCGAATCTCCTGAGTTGATAGGAGTCGGCAAACGAGGGCATGAGGACGCGCAAGCCATCGCCAAAATCAATCAGTCGGTTTGGCACATCAATCCTGACATACGAGTGCTTCATGGAGCGGGGATCAGTAGCGGTCAGGACGTCTATGACATCGTCGCGGCAGGGGCACAAGGCACCGGCTCAACCTCTGGAATCATCAAGGCAAAGGATCCCTTTGCCATGTTGGAAGAAATGATCAGGGCCGTGCGCGAAGCATGGGACCATACCCACTCAAGTCGGAGGCCAGGCAATGTCAGCTTATCATGAGTCTTTCACCATACAGTCCGATAGAAGGCCCACATTCGACGACGTCACGGCGCAAGTGGAAGCTGCGCTGCAAAAATCGGGAATCCAGAATGGGATCCTGGTTGTCT
>JBGPAT010000259.1:0-4601 GCA_041480885.1 Anaerolineae bacterium | reverse complement strand
TGTAGGCCCCGGAATCCTTCGGCCCGAGACTGATGGCCTTGTTCGTGTCCGCCAGGGCGCGGTCGAAATCGCCCTTCAGGTAATAGAGATAGCCGCGGCTAACATACGCAGCCTCATTTGCTGGATCAAGCTGCAGGGCTTTCTCAAAATCCGCCAGGGCGCGCACGTTGTCTCCCGTATTAACATAGGATGAACCGCGGTTGTCATAGAGCTGCGCTTCACCAGGGGTCGCGGTGATGCATTTGCTGAAGTCGGCGATAGCCAGATCCTCCTGACCTTTGGCCGAGTACGTCAGTCCGCGATTATTGTAAGCGTCCCAGAGATCCGGCTTAAGCTGGATGGCCTTGCTGCAATCGGCGAGGGCGGCATCGTAGTTTCTCTTATCGTACTCCACGGAGCAGCGCTGGTTGTAGGCCTTGGCATGGTCCGGCTGAAGCTCGATCGTCTTGTCATAGTCTTTCAGCGCGAGGTCTGGCTCCCCTTTGGCGTAGTAGGCCACACCACGACAGTAGTAGGCCTCTGCCAAGTCTGGCTGGATCTGGATGGCTTTGCCGCACTCCGCGATGGCGAGGTCGTTATCGCCCTTGTTATAGGCAGCCGATCCACTTTTCAAGGCCGCCTGTGCATCACCGGAGACTTGCGCGGTCGGGGTGGGCGCCGGCTGACTTGTCGCCGTCGGCGCAGGATTCGTTGGAGCAGATTTTGGAAACAAAGTAGCACAAGCGAAAGACGTGAAAAACAGCGCCAGAACCATTGCAAGGACGGGTATTCCTAAACTTGGATGTCGCTTGTCCATATCACTCGCCTCCTGACTCATTGTGCCGATAAAGAGCGGGGGCCGGCCTGTGCAGGACTGTTCGGGACCCTGGACACAAATCCTGCAAACCAGTGCCGCCCGGACTTGGGAATACTATACAGCAATCTGGACTCGGAATCAACCGGCGAGTCGCTTTGGATTTCTCTTCTCCAGCCACTTCAACGCCTCGCGGGCGGCGACGGGAGAGGCGGCCTCCACAGCATCAATTCGTCAATGCCGTTGGGGAGATGATCGACCCCGCCGAACTCTCGGACGATGATGGACTGGATGCGGTCCTTTAGGCTGGGGCTGATGTGCGGATACGTCATCTCTCCTTCGCCGCCGATGCTTTCACAATCATCCTCAATCAAGACGTCAGGCAGAACGCTCTCCGCAATATCTGCGTACTGTTCGCCGGCACGGCGGTACAAGATCTGGCCCTCGGGAAACCCGTGGGTCTGCAGGACGACCTCGTCCGATGCAACATCTTCAGCGTTCCTATGTGAACTGAGATACACGACCTCTGCTCCCTGTCGCGTCCATGCCTGCAGCTTTTGCACAGCGCCTTCGACGGGGACATAAGATGCAAAGTCTGTCACGGACTCGTCGCCATTGATAACCTGCCTGACTCGCTCTTCTCTCGTTCTCGCGCGCGCACTCCTGTGCATGATGACCGTGCCGTGGAGGAAAATCATGATCTTCATGTGAGCCCTGGCGCGTCCATGCACGGATATTCTTGTAGGAGTTGACAGCGAGCTAAGAAACTCTTGGGGTCCTTGCGCGCTTATCCAGCCAATTCAATGCCTCACGGGTGCTGAGCGGATTGAGCGGAGTCTCGGCAACGAACTTCCGCACTCCGTGCGGATCGACGCGGGTATATTGCCTCAAGGCCCAGCCGATCGCCTTATTAATGAAGAACTCCTTCGAGCCCAGGTTCTCGCGGATGATGTCGCACAGCAGGGCAAAATTGGTCTCTTTCTTGTAGTTGAGCTGAAAGAGGATGCAGGCGCGCCGCAGCCAGAAGTTCCGGGACTTGCGCCACTTGGTCAGGTACCTCGCGCGCACCTTCGGGTAACGCCTGAAGTGCACTCCCAGTGTGCCCGTCGAAATCGTATCCACGGTGTCCCACCAGGATTTGGTCACGATGAGATATTCGAGGGTTTGGATGAAGCCCGCCGGCAATTCAGATTCGAATCGTGCCAGCAGACTGGTGGCGGCGTACTGGAATTCGCGCTGCGGCATGGCCCATAGGTCTCGCAGGATGCCGTCCAGATCGCGCAGGGGCGGAAGACCGTGTTCGGCGTAGTGCTGCTTGAAAAGCTCGCGGAACTGGGGGCTCTTGATGCCCAGGTACTCGAACTGGCCGCGCATGTAGGCCCGCATGGGCCCAGCCTGTCTTGGATTGGCGTGCTTGAGGTATGGGGCCTTGAGATCCCGGGCGTATGGGTGCACGGATGGCGTCCCCGGTGCCCTATGAGATCGAAATCAGTTCTTGGAAAGGAAATAGGTCTGCGCGGGCAGCAGCAGATGCTTGCGCCGGCGTTTGGCGGTGGTGCACTGGGAACGCTTCAGCCGAGGGATCCTGGCGGAATCGTAGAGGAAGATGGACTGGCTGCTGATGGAGCGGATCACGGTCCAGTGGTCATGGAAGCCGTTCAGGCCGAGGATGATCACGCGGCCGGGGGTGCCGTCGAGGAAGTCGTGCATCGACTGCCAGAAGGAATCCAGTTCGGGGGTGGGCTGGCTGCGCCAGGGGATCTCGAGGCTGGGGATGCGACCGTTGACGACCTTCTCCAGGATGAGCAGCATGTGGCTGTGGATGACGCCATCCAGCAGGATCCTGGAAAGGAGGCGCTTCCGGGAGAGGAAATGCACCATGGTCTCGAACAGGTCCTGAGCCTGGTCGTCGGAGGAATGGTTGATGACGCGCTCGGCGTTGACGATGCTGTACAGCCCGCAGAGCGAATCCAGGCCGCCTTGCTGGAAGGGGGGTAAATGGGAGTTGTAGCCGTTGCCGTTGTGCATGTGGAACTGTGCCTTTGGTGAGGGGCGTAGATTCTAGCGGAAAAGGGGAGGAGTCAGGATTCGTTAAGGATTACTGCAATGGGTGCGGTCAGGCTATGCGCAGATGGAACAGAACGGGGGTAGGATATCCGCGAATTGTACTGAACAAACGTTCTAAAGTCAAGAGCAGGCGTCCTTGCACCCCTGGGCGCCCTGGAAGGCCACCAGGATCTTTGACAAGGATCGGCGATGGTCGGACTGCTCCGCTCCCTCGTGGGAGCGGAGCGCGCCATGGCAGCTCGAAGCTGCCTTGCGCGAGCGCCGATGGGGAAACAATGAGGAACAATTCGTATTACGGGTGAATCGCGGGCCGATGCCCAAACAATGAGGGACAATGCGTTCTAGGGGTAATTTCAGGTGTGGCTGAGGAACAATGGAATTCCACGGGTGAGAATTGGGAGGCGGCCGAGGAACAATGAGGGAACAATGGTAGGACGAGAGCCTACCACCCTGGTTGGAAGATCGCCTACCAGGTTGGGGACCCCTGAAGTGCGGCGAGGGAGTGCGCAATGGCAGCTGGAAGCTGCCTTGCGCTAGAGCCGCGCCACAAGATGAGGGAGGCAACACGCGCGAGGCCACAGCGGAATTCTACTGAGCAAGCGTTCTAATATGAAGCGGAGCGAATTGGATGTCCTAGGCGGAACTGGCGGCTTTGGTGTATGCTCATCAGCAGACCGCGGGCGCGGCACTCCGATGGGGTGGTCGCGATCCCGGCCAATGGAAAAGGAGAATTGAGATGGCTGGAAGTTTCAAAATACAGATGTCTAAAGATAAGCAGTTCTTCTTCAACCTGGAGGCTGAGAACGGCGAGAAGATCCTGACCAGCGAGACCTACAAGGCCAAGCCGAGCGCGCTGGACGGGATCGAGTCGGTGCGGAAGAACTCTCAAGTCGACGCGAATTTCAAGCGCAAGGTGTCGGCGAGGAATCTGCACTTCTTTGTGCTGGTTGCGGCAAACAACGAGACGATCGGCAAGAGCGAGGAATACTCCTCAGCAGAAGCGATGGAGAGCGGGATTGCGTCTGTAAAGAGGCTCGCCTCCGGCGCCACGCTGAAAGACCTCACAGCAGCCTGACACGCGGAAGGGCTGCTAGCGCCGGCCCGTTCGGATTGAAGGGGGAGAGGCTCTGATTAGGAGGGTTGCGGAGAGAGCACAAACACAACGCCCTGCAGCGTTGCGTGGCTTGGAGCGATTCGCGCTAGAACGCGATATGCAATTGGAGATGCTTGGCATGGGCCCACCTCCGGGGATGCGGACCTACGACCAAGCGGTTTCATACCGAGAAGAACGCTCGGCATCTGCGAGGCTCACCTGTGCCTGCGGCACGGTGCAGGCAATTCCAGTTCGGCTATGATTGGGCTTTGATTTGGGGAGTGCTCTAAACCTGGCGGGATTAGGGTTAAGTCCTATTGATATACATTTCGAATTTGCTGGATCATTGTCTTTTCTAACAGTGTGCGTTAGTCCGCGTTATTGGAAGTGCTTAAAGCGCTGAATTCACGAAACACTGCAATTGGATGAATTGTAATGTTTGAATAGCGCGAGAAACGAACCAATGATTCAAGCTGTTCCATCGCACCAGATAATTCTCTCGACCCTTTTCGAAAGTGGCATCTGGAGAATTGTCTGCACAACTCTAGTTGTTTTTTGGTCCGTACTGACGCAAAACTCATCCTTAATCTCGTTGACCTTGACTCCCTTGCCGCTGAGCTCCTTGTGGGCTGCGGCAACGTCTGAAGT
>JBGPAT010000258.1:0-4608 GCA_041480885.1 Anaerolineae bacterium | reverse complement strand
GATCGTCAGCGATCAGACCTCCATCAACCTGTTCAAGCTCGCCTCGGCGGCATTGTCGATGCAGCCGACGAAGACCGGCATCGTCACCGACACATTCAATTTCCCGTCCGACCTGTACATCCTCCAGGGGCTCGTCAGGCTTCTGGGCGGCCGGCACAAGATCATTCGCGTCGGCGCGCAGGACGACGACATCACGCCCGATCTGGACGCCCTGCATGCGGCGATTGACGACAACACTTCGCTGGTTACTCTTTCACACGTAACATTCAAGAGCGGGTATCTGTATGACATGAGGGCCATTACGGACCTGGCACACCGCAAAGGCGCACTGGTCCTGTGGGACCTCAGCCACTCGGTTGGCGCTGTGCCAATCCAGCTTGACCAGTGTCCTGTGGACTTTGCCATTGGCTGCACGTACAAGTATCTCAACAGTGGGCCCGGTGCCCCAGCCTTCCTGTATGTCAATGGAGCGCTGCAGGACGAGGTAATATCGCCGATCTGGGGCTGGTGGGGAGAGGCGAAACCGTTCGCCTTCGACCTCGAGTACCGACCGGCTGAAGGTGTCCAGAGATTCTCAAGCGGCACGGCGCCCATTCTTTCGATGCTCGCAATGGAGGCGGCACTGGTTCCCACGCTCGAGGCGGGCATCGGGCGGATCCGCGAGAAGTCCATGAGATTGACGGAATATGCGATCGCCTTATGCGATGCCAGGCTGACTCCTTTCGGTTTCACGCTCGGGTCGCCCCGGACTGCAGAGCGCCGCGGGTCGCATATCAGCGTGCGCCATCCCGAGGGATACCGCATCAGCCGCGCGTTAATCGATGAGATGAACTTGATCCCCGACTTCCGCGAGCCAGACAACATCCGCCTGGGTTTCGCACCGCTTTACACATCGTATCATGACGTCTGGGATGCCTTCGACCGCATCTGCCGCGTGATGATGGAGAAGCGCTATGAGAAGTATCCGCGACAACGCTCAGTGGTAACGTGATCACTGAACATGCCGGGTCTTGCTGAGTCCGCGTTGCCACTCGCCGCGGTACGCCGCCCTGGAGAGATCACCGAGCGGCCGACGTACGACTTTGTCATCATCGGCTCTGGATTTGGGGGAAGTGTATCGGCCATGCGCCTCACCGAAAAAGGCTACTCGGTGGTGGTTCTTGAGCGCGGCAGGCGCTTTGAGGACCATGAGTTTCCCAAGACCAACTGGGATCTGCGCAACTTCCTGTGGTTGACGGCGCTGCACTGTTTCGGCATTTTCCAGATGACATTTATGAACGGCCAGCTGGCACTGCACGGCAACGGCGTTGGCGGCGGCAGCCTCGGCTACGGAAATGTCCTGCAGGAACCCGACGATCGGTTGTTCGAATCCCCGGCGTGGCATGATCTGGCGGACTGGAGAGCGATTCTTCAGCCCCACTACACGACAGCCCGCCGCATGCTCGGCGTGGCACGAAGTCCGCACCTGTGGCTTGCCGACGACAGGTTGAAGGAGATCGCGCGGGAACTTGGCAAGGGAGACACTTTCGAGGCCACCCAGGTCGGGGTATTCTTCGGACAGGCGGGGCAGGAGGGCAAGATAGTCCCGGATCCCATATTTCGGAGGCGAAGGCCCTGCGCGGGCCGGCTGTATCCATTGCGGTGGCTGTATGGTTGGCTGTCGTTACAACGCCAAGAATACGCTTACCAAGAACTACCTGTATTTTGCAGAGAAGTTCGGAGCGCCGGTCATTCCAGAAGTCACGGTGACGGACATTCGGCAGGTGACCGCCGACGGTGCCGCGCGTGCGCGCCATGAGGCGAGCTGCCGAAGCATGACCGCGTGGCTCCGCAGGCCGCCAAACGTCATCCGCGCCCGCCATGTCATCCTCGCGGCCGGCGCGTTGGGCACTCTTGAACTGCTGTTCCGTTGCCGCGAGCTGACGCAGACGCTTCCGAAGATTTCGAAGATGCTGGGAGAGAACGTCCGCACCAACAGTGAAAACATACTTGGGGTCACCAGCCGGGACCGGGACATTGATTACTCGAAGGGCGTGGCCATCTCGTCGATCTTCCGGGCCGATGAGGTCACGCGTATCGAGCCGGTACGCTATTCGGATGGGTCCTCATTCATACGGCTGCTGTCTGCACCGCACATCGAAGGTGATGCGCCGATCTTGCGGCGGCTGTGGCAGTCCCTGTGGGCGATCATCAGCCATCCGTTCGATTTCCTGTACGTGAAAGCCTTCGGCCGTTGGGCACGTCATACTACGATCATTCTGGTGATGCAAGTCGAGGAGAATTTGACGCACATCCACCTCGGCCGCAATCTGTTCACCCTATTTCGGCGGGGACTGGTGCTAAGGCCCGACCCGCGTCATCCCATCCCGCATCAGATCGCCATCGGAAACCATGTGACGCAGGCTATGGCCGCCAAGACCAACGGCATCCCTCAGGCCGCCTTCACCGACAGCCTGTTCAACTTCCCCACTACTGCTCATCTTATGGGAGGCGTTCCATTCGGACGCAACGAGGACGAGGGCGTCATCGATCTTGACTGTCAATTGCATAACTACCCCGGACTCTATGTGATCGACGGTTCTATCATGCCCGCCAATCCGGGAGTCAATCCGTCTCTTACGATCACCGCTCTGGCGGAATATGCGATGAGCAAGATTCCGAACAAGGCCTAACCGAGCGTGGGGCTCGGCCGGTGTGGCTACGTCCTCCGGTGCTTCACGTAGACTTTGATGGCTTCCCGGATGAATTCGGCCAGCCCCGGCGCGAGCAGTTCATAGTTCGCAAGGAAGCGAGAGTCCTCGTTGTACAAGTCTGCCAACCCCAACAGCTGCGCATCGTTCGGGGACCAGAAATGCTGTAGATGAATGTGCCAGCGCGCCACGATGGCTTGCACTTCCTTGCTGTCGGGCGCATTGGATACGTGAGCCGCCAAATCGTCGTACAAGGCCTTGCCCTCCGCCAAAATGCGCTTCTGCTCGGCGGCGGAGTAGGACTTCCACTTTCTGTTCGAAGCTCTGACAGTCTCCGCATCCCATGTCCGGGCGGCCTCCTCCGCATACTTCTCCTGCTCTTCTTCACTGAAACCGTCGAAAAGCCTTTGTGGATTCATGGTTACCTTTGCCTTCAGATGATCAATGGTCTTGTCGATAGTGGAGATCAGCCGGTCAAGCCGGCCAGCCTGAGCCTGCAGCGCCGACCGGTGGGCCTTCAGGGAAGAAAGCACATCGAAGTCACGGCGGCCCATGATGTGCTTGATCTCTTTCAGCGGAAGACCCAGTTCGCGATAGAACAGGACTTGCTGGAGGCGGTACAAGGCCTCATCAGCGTAGTAGCGGTAACCATTGCCGCCTACCTGAGTTGGCCGCAGCAGTCCGATCTGGTCGTAGTGATGCAGGGTCCGGACCGTCACGCCGGCAATGCGAGAAAGATGTTTGACCGTATACACGCCGGGGCTCCACCGACACTATAAACCCTAACGTAACGTCAGTGTCAAGGAGATTCGTCAATCGCGTGGAAAAACAGGATCCGGCCGCCGAGGCACCTTAGGGGCCCGCCGCATTCGTGCGGTTTCGCGACGGTACGTCTGGCGTTTGCCTGACAACGCAAAGCCTGCCAGGTGAGCCAGTGTGTCCCCCCAGAATCAAAGGCCCTCCCGTCGTGGGGGGGCCCAGGATTTTAGCAATGATCTCAGGGAGTCACGGTGACGCTGCCGAACGTCGTCTGCGTGGCTGACGAGTGATAGGGGAAAACGCCTGTCTGAGCAAACGTATAGGAGAAGGTAGCTCCGGGTTGCAGCAGACCGCTGTCGAACAGACCGGGCGCATCCGATGTGACCGATTGCGGCACGGTGTCATTGTTGGTCCAGGTCAGGCTAGTTCCAACTTTGACCGTCAAGTTCTTTGGGCGGTACTTGGCGTTTAGGATCGAAAGGCTATTGGGGTTGGCGGGCGGTGTGCGGGTGGCTTTGAGGGTCTTGGCCCCAGGCGTACTGCTGCCTGTGCCGCCAGCGCCCAGTATCTGGCTCAGGCCCAAATGCATGGAGCAAGATGAGAGTAACACCGCCAGCACGATAAAAAGGGAGAGTAAGTTCAGACGTTTCATCTTCCATTGCCTCCTGAGGTGTAGGAATCTTAACATCTCAACATTAAGCCGGGATGTGTTTTCGCGCCCCGAACATGACCGCCCGGATTTGGACTGCACCGGCAAGAATCCCGTCCAACTGCCCAATGGGGTCGATGATTGCCGGAATTGTTCTGTGGTTAAATTCAGGGGATGGAGAACCTCTACCTGGATGAGTCACTCGTGGTGCTGAACAAGCCGGCTGGCGTACCTGTACTGCCAGACGGTTGGGAACAGGACGCGCCGTACCTGATCCAGATGGTCGAGGCGCAGCTGGGTCGGGTCTGGGTGGTTCATCGGCTGGACAAGTTCACCAGCGGGGTGATACTGATGGCGCGCACCATCGAAGCGCATCGCGCATTGAGTATGCAGTTCGAGAGGCATGAAGTGGCAAAACTCTACCACGCACTTGCGAATGGGATACCCGGCTGGGATGAAAAGACGGCCAGGCAGCCGCTGCGTGCCGATGTAGGGCACAAGCACCGCACG
>JBGPAT010000257.1:0-4608 GCA_041480885.1 Anaerolineae bacterium | reverse complement strand
TTTCCTGGGGCGGTGGGGCGATAAGCTGCCTGAAGAAGCACGCCGCTGGCAGGGCGATTATGTTGTCTCATATCTTTCGCGCTGGGTGCTGCCCGGTAACCTCATCAGCCGCGCTCGACGGGCGGCCATCAATTTCCATCCTGCCTCCCCCAATTATCCGGGCATTGGATGCACCAACTTCGCGCTATATGAAAACGCCAGCGAATACGGCGTGACCTGTCACCACATGGTCCCAAAAGTCGACACCGGCACGATCATCGCCGTGAAGCGTTTCCCGGTCTATCCTCAGGACGATGTGGCCTCCCTGCTAAAGCGAACCTACGCGCACCAATTCGCCCTTTTTATGGAGATTACCGGGCTCATGGTAGAAGGCCGTGAACTTCCTTCTTCCAACGAGACCTGGACTCGCCCGCCCTTTACTCGTCAGCAGTTCGATGAGTTGTTCAAGATCACTCCCGACATGCCCAAAGACGAAATCGCCCGCCGCGTGCGCGCCGTCAGCTATGGGAAGTACGGGCCGTATGTTGAGATAGCCGGCTATCGATTTGAGTACAGGACCGGCACCTAGCGGCTTCGAAGCGAGGTCCGGCCTACTCAAAGCAGCCCTCGCGGCGGGAAAGTCGCTGTCGGCTGATCTGAAGCTAGTCCCGATCGCTGTGGCCGCATGTGTGCTGAGCCGCGCTTCCCGCGCCATCCAAGTACGCTCGAACCCTCATCCCCCATGTGGCAGCCACGTCACAATGATTAGCGGCGATTCTTAATGGGCGTGGGCACCGCCCCCCGATGGCCCTTCATCTCCCGCCTTCATGGTCTTCTTCGGGGTGCAGGATCATCACGCGAAAAGATTCTGCATACGTCATTCCCCGGGTTTTGCCCTCCTCTTCCGCCCATTCACGCAGAAGCTGGTCCGCGTCGTCCGTATCCCCCTGACTTGCATGTTTCTTGAGCGCCTGGATTTTGATGTCGATGGTGTCCCCGACGTCGATCCACGTATCCGGCTGTTCCGTGCCATGGACATACAGGCGCTTGACGTCATGCGGAGGCAGGCCCTCGTCCAATAATTCCGCAAAGATCATGCGAGTTCCTGCCGACGGAAAGACCGCGTAGGTAGCGGCTTCCGCAGCCGCCCGATGGTCTGGATGATTGATGTAGCTGTTGCCATAGAACCAGCTGCTGGGGTCACCCGTGACGACCACCTCTGGCTTGTAGCGCCGGATCAGCCGTGTGAGATCCCTGCGTAGCTGCAATGATGCCAACAGCTCGCCATCGGCGTACCGGAGGAATGCGGTTTCCTTAACTCCCAGCACTATGTTGGCTGCTCGCTGCTCTTCCTCACGTAGTCTTGCCAACTCAAGCCTGTATTCCGGCCCCTTGCTGGGATCATTCGAGCCTGCGTCGCCACTCGTGACAATGACTGAAACGATTTCGCAGCCCATCCTCGCCCATTTGGCCAGTGTGCCCGCGACCGTGAAATCCTGATCATCTGGGTGAGCATGAATGCTCATGGCTGATTTGGGCATGAATTCATTATCCATAGGACGCGATTTTACTCGACTTCACATCACCCGCTCCATGCGATGGTCTTCCTCTGCCCGCGGCAGAGGGCCGTCGGATCAGGTCTGATACAATTCCCGCAGCATCCATGCAGCCTGTCGAAATATGCCTTTGAGTCAGCTGGCCGCGATTCGATTTGCGGTGCCGAGCACTGTGGTTCCCATATCAGTCCAACTTTCGTGAACCTGACTTGGTTCGCGCTGCTCCTGCTGGCACCGGCGCCTGTCGTGAAGGCGGTCGCGAACCTCACACGTGGCCTACGATTCGTCTGATTTTGAATCAGGGAGAATGTGCCAATGTCCATCGTCCTTGACGGTTCATCGCTCACGATTGAGCGCCTGGTTGCCATTGCGCGCGGCCAGGAGCACGTTGACCTGGCGACCGCGGCCCTGGAACGCATCAGAGTCTGCCGCGCCATGTTGGAAGAGAAGCTGGCTGCCAGGGAGATCATGTATGGCACGAACACGGGCATCGGCGAGTTTTCGGAAAAGGTGCTGACGGATGCCCAGGTCAAGGAATTCCAAAAATACCTCATCTACAATCACGCCGCGGGCATTGGCGAGCCCCTGCCTCTTGAATGCGTTCGGGCGGCGTTGGCGGGGCGGATCAATGTCCACGCGCATGGAAATTCCGGATGCCGGCCGGAAATCACAATGGCCTTGGTTGCTATGCTCAACCAAGGCGTTACCCCGGTCGTCAGCAGTAAGGGTTCGGTAGGCGCCAGCGGCGATCTAGCCCCCATGGCGCAGGCGGCCCTGTTGCTGCTGGGCGAAGGCGAAGCGTTCTACAAGGGGGAGCGCCTGGCAGGGCGGGAGGCGCTCCGACGGGCGGGAATCCAGATCCCGGGGTTTCAAGCCCGCGACGGTTTGGCAACCATTAACGGATCGAACGTCCTGACCGCCATGTCGGCCCTGCAGATCCATGATATGGTCCGTTGGCTGAAGCAGGCCGAAATAGCAGCAGCCATGAGCATAGAGGCCCTGCTCGGGAACCTCAAGCCATATGACGCAAAGCTGCATGAGCTGCGCGGCTTCAAGGGCGCCATCACGTCCGCGCGCAACATCTTGAATCTTCTGGAGGGCTCGGATCTGGCGACGGGAAAAATGAAGACAAAGGTGCAGGATGCCTACTCGATGCGCTCGACGCCGCAGGTGATCGGTGCCGCCCGCGATGCAATTGCATATGCACGTTCGCAAGTGGAGGTTGAGCTGAACGGCGTGGGCGATAATCCGATATTCGTACCAGAAACGAGGCTGACGCTCACCGGTGCCAATTTCCAGGGCAGCCCCGTGTCATTGCCTATGGACATGGCCGGGATCGCCATCACGATGGTATCAGTTTTGTCGGAGCGTCGTCTCAATCGGCTGACGAATCCGGCGCTGTCTCAGGGGCTGCCTGATTTTCTGGCGCATGAGCCGGGCTTCTATTCCGGACTGATGCTCAGCCAGTACACTGCCGACCATTTGATTGTTGAGCAGCGGATCCTATCCGCGCCGGCCTCCATCCAGTCAATCCCTGCCGCTGCCGACCAGGAGGACTTTGTCTCCATGGGTATGAACACCGCCCTCAAGAACGGGCAGATTCTGGACAATGCTTATGGCGTCCTGGGCATCGAGTTCATGGCTGCCGCACAAGCCCTGGATTTCCGCACGTTTACGCCTGGTAAGGGCACGCAGAAGGCCCGCGAGGTGATCCGCCGGCATGTGAAGCACCTAGAAGAGGATCGCCCCTTGTACCCCGACCACAACGCAATGAAGGCATTAGTGGAGTCAGGGGAGATCCTTGATGAGGTGGAGAAACTGCTGGGTCCTTTGGGCTCCTGATTGCAGAACCCTCCCGGACTCCGCTCGTGCGTCACGGCAGAGGGTGCATTTCATCGACCGTATCTGTGCCACGCCTTTATGTCGTGAAGTCTTTG
Organism: Anaerolineae bacterium; assembly: GCA_041480885.1. GTDB lineage: Bacteria > Chloroflexota > Anaerolineae > Anaerolineales > Villigracilaceae > Fen-1038. The sequence goes on along the minus strand of JBGPAT010000257.1, from coordinate 1,136 downwards.
ACTAATATCGGGCTCTGGGCGCGGGATCTCCTCGGCTGCGGCCTCGAAGCTCTTCCCGGCGAGGGCGGCAAAGACTGCTTCCACGCCGTTGGCCATGTTCATCGGGTCATAGCCTCCCTCCAACACAAACACGATCTTCCCTTCGCAAGCGACTTTCGCCAGATCAACCAGTTTTCGGGACAGCGTATGAAATCCTGCGGTGGACAGTCCCAGTGTCGTGATGGGATCCATCCAATGGGCATCGAAACCTGCCGATACCAGTATCAAAGCCGGGGCAAATTCTGTGATGAAGGGCTCGATGATCTCGTCCGCAATCTGTGCGTAGGCTTGGTCGCCCGATCCTGCAGGCAGAGGCACGTTTACAATCCGCTTCTTTGCGTCACGCGCCTCGTCGATCCAACCCGTGCCAGGATAGATGCCCCATTGGTGTGTTGAGAGGTATGCGACCCTATCCTCCCCAAGAAATGCGGCCTGGGTACCGTTGCCGTGGTGTGCGTCGTAGTCGACGACGGCCACACGCTTCAATCCGCTTCTGAGCGCCTCTCGGGCGGCGATAGCTACATTATTAAAGAGACAGAATCCCATGGATCTGTCTGGCTCCGCGTGGTGTCCAGGCGGCCGCACAACTGCAAAGGCGTTCTCTGCGGCGCCAGTAAGCACGGCCCGAGTGCAGGCCAGAACTGCGCCGGCCGCGCGTAAGGCATCCTGAAAAGACGTTCGCGTGACAAACGTGGGCGCGGAGTCAATGATCGCGTCTCCCCGCCAGCACGCTCGTTCCAGCGAGGCGATCATGCCGGTCCGATGAACCCAGCTGATTTCCTCCCTGGTGGCCGACGGCGTTTCGAGTCGCGTGGCGCCACAACGCTCGAACACCGGTTGGAGCAGGTCAAAACGTTTTGGGCTTTCGGGATGATCCGGGTAGGTGTGGCCCGGGGAAGGCACAAATGCGTACGCCGTGGTCATGCCCCGATTCTACACGACGGTCAGGAAGGGCTTCTGCCAGGTACTTAAATGATTGCCAGGCGTGTCAATGACACGCCTGGCAATCTTGAGGGGGGAGGGACACCACCGTCAGTCAACATGGGGGGGACATGCGGACTGGTTTTACGGTGGTTGACACCTTGACACCAATAAAT
>JBGPAT010000256.1:0-4616 GCA_041480885.1 Anaerolineae bacterium | reverse complement strand
GTCAGGCCCACGGGACGAGAATCCACGCACAGCAACTGGCCCTGACGAGCTCGGCGGCCAGCGGCGCCTCCCCAATTGATGTGCGCACGCGCGTCCTATACAATCCGGACCTGCTGAGCAGCTACAACATCGTGCCGGGCCTAATCGCGATCATCCTCTTCCAGACTGCTACCAGCCTGACCGCGCTGGCAATCGTAAGAGAGCGCGAACGCGGCACTCTTGAGCAATTGATCGTCACGCCCATTCGGAGTTGGGAACTCATCCTGGCCAAGATCATCCCGTATATCCTGGTGTCGTTTGCGGACACGATCCTGATCCTGGTGGTTGGAACAGTGATGTTTGGCGTCCCGATACGGGGGAGTCTGTTGCTGCTCTTCGCGCTGACAGGTCTGTACCTGCTGCCGACGCTGGGCCTCGGCCTGGTGGTCTCCACCCTGGCCCGAACACAGCAGCAAGCCCAGTTGATGGTGATGCCGCTGATGCTGCCAGCCTTCATGCTTTCGGGCTACATATTCCCCATCTCATCTCTGCCGGCTGCCCTTCAAGTCGTGGGCGCTTTGCTGCCCACGACTTACTTCATCTATGTAATGCGGGCCGTGGTCATCAAAGGCGTTGGCCTGGACTTGATCATCCCCCAGGTAATCATTCTGAGTATTTTCGCCGTGGCATTGCTGGCCCTGGCCGCGTGGCGTTTCCGCAAGACATTGGATTAGTTGGACAACGATCTGTCCAAAAGGAGAAAATCGAAATGAAAGCAAGACTCCGCTCAAGACCTGTGATCATCTTGATTGTGGTGGCTCTGCTCGTGGCGGGCTACTACGGCGTGCGCGCCGTGACGGGCGGCAGCGACGGGCAACTCAAAGCCTCGGGCACGATCGAGACAGTGACCGTAGATGTCTCGCCCGAGGTGTCCGGAAAAGTGAAGGAAGTGCTGGCGGATGAAGGCCAGACCGTGGAAGCGGGCGATCCACTATTGGTGTTGGATGACAGCCTGCTGCAGGAACAGCGGAAGGTAACAGCGGCCGGTTTGGCCAGCGCTGTGGCCGCCAGCCAGACTGCGCAGAACACGTTCAACATTGCGCAGGCGCAATATCAGCAGACATTGCAGACGGCGCTGGCGCAGGGCAAGGCGACGCGTCTGCAAGATTGGTTCTCGAAGGATCAGCAGCAATTTAACCAGCCGAACTGGTACTTCACGCGGCAGGAGCAGATCCAGGCGATGCAGGCACAGATTGATGATACAAAGAAAGCCTGGGACGATGCCGAGGCCAATCTAGCGGCCGTGACGAAGTCTCTCGACAAGGCGGACTTTGTGGGGGCGGAGCAGCGGCTGTTGAACGCGCGGCTGGCGTATCTAGTCACAAAGGATGTGAACCACAAGGGGCAGAACTCGACGGATTCGAAGGCGCCGCTAGGCTTCTATAATAAGAATCACTGCGGCAAAGATCAGGGATATAAACTCAAGGACAAGCACCTGATCAACCTATATTATCCTTGTGTGGGTGATCCGAATATTTCGGATACCAGCAACACGTTGTTCAACAATGCGCAGCAGGAACTGGACGATGCGCAGCGCGCGTACGATGCGCTGTTGAGCACGCAAGCGTCACGCGATGTGCAACAGGCGCGGGCCGAGGTGGCAGTGGCGCAGGAACAGTACTATGCAGCGCTGGATCGGTTGAGTGCCCTGCAAACGGATGATCAATCGCCGAGCGTAACGGCGGCCCAGGGGGCGGTGGACCAGGCCAAGGCGAACTACGATCAAACCCAGAAAGCGGTGGCGGAGTCCCAGGCGAACCTGGATTTGCTGGATGCGCAGCTGGGCAAGCTGACGGTGTATGCGCCGATTGACGGCGTGATCCTGACGCGCAATGTGGAGCCGGGAGAATTCGTGCAACCTGGCGCGGCGGCGCTGACGATGGGCAACATCAGCCAGTTGACCATCACGGTATATGTTCCCGAGGACCGTTACGGGCAGATCAGTCTGGGCGAGCAAGCGACCGTGAAAGTGGACTCGTTCCCAGGTCTGACATTCACCGGGCAGGTGACGCACATATCGGATCAGGCGGAGTTCACGCCGCGCAACGTGCAGACGGCCGAAGGACGCAGCTCCACGGTGTATGCCATCAAGCTGACCGTCAGTGATTCGCAAGGCCGCCTCAAACCGGGCATGCCTGCCGACGTGGCGTTCGTCACGAAATAAGCATGGATCCTGAGATCCTGCTTGAGACGAAAGACCTGGTAAGGACGTTCAGGTCGGTGCGCGCGGTAGACGGCTTGAACCTCGAGGTGCGGGCCGGCGAGATGATCGGCCTGGTTGGCCCGGACGGAGCCGGCAAGACGACCACCATGCGCCTGTTGTGCGGCGCGCTACAAGCCACCAGCGGAACAATCCGAGTTGCCGGATACAGTTTGCCGGCCCAAGTGGAGAAGGCGCGCGAGGAGATCGGCTATCTGGCGCAACGCTTCAGTCTTTACGGAGACCTGACGGTAAAAGAAAACCTCAGTTTTTTCGGTGAGGTATTCGATATGAACAATGCCGAGCGCGAGCAGCGGTCAAGGGATCTGCTGCGCTTTGCAGGCCTGGAGGAATTCGCCGGCCGACCAGCAGCAGCCCTATCGGGCGGCATGCAGAAGAAACTCGGTCTGGCCTCTGCACTCGTGCATCGCCCCAAGGTGCTGCTGCTGGATGAGCCGACCGGCGGCGTGGACCCGGTGGCCCGGCAGGAATTCTGGCACTTGCTTATCGGCCTGCTGCGTCAGGGTTCGGCGGTGCTGGTCAGCACCCCCTACATGGATGAAGCCATGCGGTTCAACCGCGTCGTTTTCATGAACCATGGGCGTGTCCTGACGCAAGATGCGCCACGCAATCTCACCGGACGCCTGAACGGTCGGATCCTGGAACTCGCGGCCGAGCCACAAATGGCGGCACGCGCGATCGCCGTCCAAGACCCGGATGTAGAAGACGTGCATTCGTTCGGAGGGTACCTGCACTTGCGGGTCCGCTCGCCGGAGGGGCCGACTAAGCGCTTGCCCGAGCGACTGAAGGCGGCCGGCGTGACGGTTGCCCATCTCATTCCGGTGGCGGCCACCCTTGAGGATGTTTTCATCGAATTGCTCGAAACGGAAGGAGAGCCGAGTGGCGAGCCAGCTCCTACCGCTTGATGTGCAAGGCCTGACCAAGAGATTCGGCGACTTCACAGCCGTGGACCACGTTTCTTTCAGCGTGCAAACCGGGGAGGTGCTTGGCTATCTCGGGCCGAATGGCAGCGGCAAGACCACGACGATCCGCATGTTGTGCGGCCTTCTGAAACCGAGCGCGGGGAGTGCCCAGATCATGGGCGTCGACGTGACGAAGAATCCCGAGGCAGTCAAATCGCACATCGGTTACATGTCCCAGAAATTCGCGCTCTATGACGACCTGACGGTGCTGGAAAACCTGCAATTCTATGCAGGCGTATACGATATCCCCGAAGCGGATGAACCGAAGCGGATCGCTGAGGTCCTGCATATGGCCGGGCTGCAGAACCGCGCCAAGGCATTCACGAGCGAACTATCGGGCGGATGGCGCCAGCGGCTGGCGCTGGGCTGCGCCTTGATCCATCATCCGCCGCTGCTTTTCCTAGATGAGCCGACCAGCGGCGTCGATCCCGTGGCGCGCCGCGAGTTCTGGGACCTGATCTACCAGTTCGCGTCGGAAGGCACGACCATCTTCATCACGACCCACTACATGGACGAGGCCGAGCACTGCAACCGGACGGCGTTCATGTATCGCGGCAAACTGCTGGCGATTGACACGCCGGCCAGGCTCAAGCAGACCTACCTCAAGGGCGCCGCCTGGGATCTGGCGGCGACGCCCCTGCTGGAGGCGGTGGAGCTGTTGAGCGCAACCGAAGGGATCGCGCAAGCGAGCCTGCATGGAGACCGGGCGCACGTAATCGTCAAGCCGGATGAATGGACGCCCGAGCGGCTGAGAGCCAGGCTGGCCGAGAACGGCATCCGTGTGCAATCCACGGAGATGGTGGAGTCGAGCCTCGAAGACGTATTCACACTGCTGGCCCACTCCGAGAAAACATCCGCATGAAGAGACGAAGCACGACGTGCTTCGTCTCTCTTATCAGGCATGCGGCCTGGCCGAGGCGGATTCTTACGAGACCACGCCATATTCACTCAGCAGGGCCAGCATGTCCTTCTTGCCGGTCTCACTAGCGATCATCCACAAGCTTTTGCCCTCATAATTCTTCCACGTCAGGTCAGGGTGGCTGCGTTCCATTATCCAGCGCGCCATCCGTGCATCCCCGTGCATGACGGCATTACCGAGGGCGAGAGACAACCCATCCGTGGCGCCGCGCTCGAAAAGCATCCTTGCCAGCTCGAGATTGTTGCTCATGGCGGCATGGGGCATGAGGGGAATCCCGTGGGCGCCGCGGGCATGGATAAAGTCCGGATCTGAATCCAGCATGCGCTCCACATCGTCCCTGCGGCCCAGCATGGCGGCGGTGCAGATCTCGAGCGGGGCGCCCTTCGCCAACAGGTACTCGACGACCAGCGCGCTGCCTGTCTGCGCCGCGGCCTGGATGGCGGTCTCTCCATCATTCCCGGCCCATTGATGCCTT
>JBGPAT010000255.1:0-4623 GCA_041480885.1 Anaerolineae bacterium | reverse complement strand
CGATTCTGGCTTGCCGCGAGATTTCGATAGAACCGGACGATACCGCGGTCTCGCTGTCTGCAAAGCTATCTGATCTTGGGGCGGAATTGCTGATCGAGACTTTGCCGGGCTATCTATCACGTGAAATCCAGCCTCAACCTCAGGATTCTGAGAAGGCAACGTACGCGCCAATGCTGAAGAAGGAAGATGGATTGCTCGATCTCACGCAGCCCGCAGTGCAACTGCAGCGACGGATCCGGGCGTTGAATCCCTGGCCGGGCGCGCACCTTCGCTGGAACGGCCAGGTCCTAAAGGTGCACCGGGCCCACATACAGGCAGCACCGGCCGCTACTGGGAAGAGGCTCGTGAGCCAGGGCATGCCCGCTGTCGGAACAGGCAACGGGGTCCTTATTCTGGATGAGGTCCAGCCTGCTGGGAGGAAACCAATGGATGGCACGGCTTTCTTGGCAGGCGCGCGGCACTGGACGAGCACGTGATCGATCTCGAACACCGGCTAGACGCCTGAGTGCAAACACGGATTGCGAACGCATCGTCTGCTGAGGTGGAGGGGAAGTGCTGCTGGTCCTCGGGACGCGCCGAAGCTCCTGAATCTGCGAGCGACATGTGTGAAAATGGATATATAGCGATCGAGTAAGGTCTCGGATGCCCAAATACGTCGCAGCCATTGACCAGGGTACGACCAGCACTCGCTTCATGGTTTTCGACCATGGGGGAAATGTTGTGGCTTCTCATCAGAAGGAACACCGGCAGATATTTCCCCAGGCCGGCTGGGTCGAGCACGATCCGCTCGAGATCTTGGCGCGCGTCGCGGAAGTGGCATCCGCCGCCTTGAGGAAAGCCGCCATAGCTGCGAAGGACATTGTTGCGGTTGGGGTCACGAATCAGCGCGAAACCACCGTAGTCTGGGACAGAGAAACCGGCAAACCAGTCTGCAATGCCATCGTCTGGCAGGATACACGCACGCTTGGGATTTGCAGCGAGTTGGCGGGGCAGGGCGGGCAGGATAGATTGAGAGCCACCACAGGCTTGCCGCTCACCACGTACTTTTCGGGGCCAAAGCTAAAATGGATTCTTGACAATATCTCTGGTGCTCGCTCTCGCGCAGACGAAGGCAAGCTCCTTTTCGGAAACATTGATAGCTGGCTTATCTGGAACTTGACTGGCGAGCATGTCACGGACGTGAGCAATGCCTCGCGTACGATGCTCATGGATCTCCGCACCCTGGAGTGGGATAAAGAGATCTTGGATTTGCTCTCGATACCGCACACCATGCTGCCCAGAATCACCTCCTCTGCAGAGGTTGTCGGGAAAATCCGTGCGGACCGGCCATCGGCCTTGGCCGGGCTGCCGGTGGCAGGGGACCTCGGCGATCAACAGGCAGCATTGTTCGGGCAGGCGTGTTTTCTGCCAGGGGAGGCCAAGAATACGTACGGGACCGGCTGCTTCCTGCTGATGAATACCGGTGAAGAGCCGGTCGAGTCGCACTCTGGCCTGCTGACCACCGTCGCCTACAAGATTGGAAGTCAAGCGGCTCGGTACGCGCTGGAGGGCTCGGTCGCAATTGCAGGCGCGCTCGTGCAATGGCTTCGCGACAACCTCGGTTTGATCGGGCAATCATCCGAGGTCGAGGCGCTGGCGGCGAGCGTGCCAGATAACGGCGGCATCTATTTTGTCCCGGCGTTTTCGGGTCTATTCGCGCCCTATTGGCGATCGGACGCGCGCGGCGTCATTGTCGGCCTGAGCCGCTCTGCAAACAAAGGTCACTTTGCCCGGGCCGCACTCGAGGCTACGGCCTTTCAGACGCGTGAAGTCCTGGAGGCGATGGAAAAAGACAGCGGCGTTCGGCTCAAGGCTCTCAAAGTCGACGGCGGCATGGTGTTCAATGAGTTGCTAATGCAATTCCAAGCCGATTTGCTTGACGTCCCCGTCGTCAGACCCAGGGTGGCGGAGACCACCGCCTTGGGGGCAGCTTACGCCGCTGGATTGGCGGTAGGCTTCTGGGGGGATCTTGACGAGCTGCGTCCCAACTGGAGCCAGGAGAAGGAATGGCAGCCCGGTCTGGAGGCCGCTCCACGTGAAAGGCTTTACTCGGACTGGAAGAAAGCTGTGACCCGCACGTTTGGCTGGTTGCAATGATATTCCCAGATGCACAACACCACGTGTCAAGTTACGGCAGGTAACATGCATCGGCACTTCCTACGTGTCTTCAGGCTGTGAAAACATGACGCGCGATGACATTCTCAGAGATCTGAGACAAAAGCCTCAAGTCTCGGTCTTGATCGTTGGAGGGGGCATCAATGGCATCGGCACGTTTAGAGACCTCGCCCTAAACGCCGTGGACGTGCTCCTGATCGACCGCGCTGATTTCTGCTCCGGGGCCAGCGCGGCCTCTTCCCACATGGCGCACGGCGGAGTGCGCTATTTGGAAAACGGTGAATTCCGCCTCGTGCGCGAGGCGGTGCAGGAACGCAACCGTCTGATCGAGAACGCGCCGCATCTCGTCAGGCCGCTGCCTACGACCATCCCGATCTTCAAGGTTTTTTCCGGGATAGGGAATGCCCCGCTCAAGTTTCTGGGACTGCTGGATCGTCCATCGGAGCGCGGATCGGTTGTGATCAAGATCGGTCTGATGCTCTACGACGCGTACACTGGAAAGAGACGCATTGTGCCCCGGCACCGGTTCCTGAATCGCGCCGATTCGCTTGCGCGTTGGAGCAAACTCAATCCCGCGGTCGTCAATACCGCCACCTATTTTGATGGCGCGATACTCCAGCCTGAGCATCTTGGCCTGGAAATAATCCTTGACGCCGAGGCCGAGAATCCGGAGGCGCGGGCGCTCAACTACGTGAAGCTTGTACGCGCCGACGGCGACAGGGTTTGGCTTGAGGATGGGTTGACAGGCGCATCCTACGAGGTCAGACCGCGTCTGGTGATCAACGCCGCGGGGCCCTGGATAGACTCTGCCAATCAGGCTCTGGGATTGTCAACCCGGCTCATCGGCGGGACCAAAGGCTCGCATTTGGTGCTCGATCACCCCGAATTGCTTGAGGCGATCGGGCAACACGAGTTCTTCTTCGAAAACAAGGACGGACGCATTGTTCTGATATTTCCGCTCTACGATCGCGTCCTTGCGGGCACGTCAGATATTCCTCTTGAAGAGCCCGACATGGCGCGTTGCACCGAGCAGGAGGTCGACTACTTCATCGAGATGATTGGACGCGTCTTTCCTTCGATCCAGGTGGGGCGCAAGGATATCGTCTTCCGGTTCAGCGGGGTGCGGCCGCTGGCAGCCAGCAAGTCAAAAACGACAGGCCAAATCTCGCGCGAGCACGAGATTCATGTAGACGGCGGGAATGGAACAGAACTTGCCTTTCCGGTCTACTCGCTTGTGGGGGGTAAATGGACGTCATTCCGGGCCTTTGGCGAGCAGGCCTCTGACAAAGCGCTGGCATTTCTCCAAAAACAACGAATCGCCGGTACGGGCAACGTGCCGATCGGGGGAGGCCGCCTCTACCCAGCCTCCGAGGAGGGGCGCAGACAGTTCATAGACGACATCGCCGCGCGCGCCAGAGTGCCTCTCGCACGCGTCCAGGTCCTGTTCGATCGCTACGGCACCCGCGCCGCGGCCATCGCTGCATTCATCGCGCTGGCGCAGGATGCCCCGCTCCGAAAAGTGCGCGATTACAGCCGACGAGAGATCGGCTTCATCGCCCAGGAGGAGAAGGTCATGCATTTGGACGACCTTCTCCTGCGCCGCTCAATGCTGGCAATGCTGGGGCGTTTGACGCGCCCAGCGCTTGAAGAGACGGCCGACGTGTTGGGAGGCTGGCTGAAGTGGCCAGACGAGCAAAGGCGAGGCGAGGTGCAGCGCGTGGTGACGATGCTGGCGGATGTGCATGGAGTGGAGCTTTGAGGCTTTAGGCAGGCAGATCGCAAGCCCGAAGCTGGCCATCCATGGCGGCATGGTAGAATTTCCGCGATGAATTGCTCCGTTGTCGTCCCCGTCTATCGAGGGGCGGCTACTTTGGTCCCGCTGGTTGAACGTCTTGGCAAGATTCTGCCGATCGCCGCTGAGGATTTTGAGGTCGTGCTTGTCAACGATGGCAGCCTGGATAACAGCTGGGAGGTCATCAGCCAACTCGCAACTCGATTCAGTTGGGTGCGCGGTGTCTCGCTGATGCGCAACTACGGTCAGGACAATGCGACGCTGTGCGGAATTCTGGAGGCGCGCTACGACATCATCGCCACCTTGGACGACGATCTGCAGCATCACCCCGAGGAATTGCCAACGCTTCTATCCAAACTGGCCGAGGGCTACGATGTAGTCTACGGTGTTCCCAGGGTCCGACGACAGAGCTGGTGGAAAAGTACGCTGGCAGCTGCTGTGAAATGGGTCATCTCGTCCGTGATGGGTGTGAGAACGATCCGCGATATTAGTTCGTATAGAGCATTTCGTGGGGAACTGAAGCCGGCATTTGCGGTCAGGAGCGGGCCAGATGTCCAGGTAGACGTGCTGCTCTCGTGGGCAACGACCCGGTTTGCCACGGTTGAGATCGAGGAAGCACCTCGAGCGGCCGGCTCATCCAACTATGATTTGTATAAGCTGATCAAGGTTGCTCTCCT
>JBGPAT010000254.1:0-4627 GCA_041480885.1 Anaerolineae bacterium | reverse complement strand
CGCTCATGGTGCCCGTGACAATCCACGCCATCATTGGAAGTGAGGACATCATCGATGCCATGGATTTGCGTGCCTTTGGCGTCGGTCCCCGGACGTGGCTGGAACTGCTAACGTACCGCAGCCACGACCGGATCCTGATCGGCCTGGGCGTTGCGATCCTGGTGGTCTCCTTTGCCGTGGGCTTCGTTGGGCTGGGCAAGTTCTGGGTGCCTCCCGAGCTATTGCGCCTGGCCGGCACATAAAGCACGGCGTTTCCGTCCGAGGGTCATGAAAAGCAAGCCCGCGGCTGAATTGCCGCGGGATTTTCACTGTGGCTTCGCAACCGGCTGCTACTCCTCCAGGGTGCTAATATCGCCTTCCGGAAGACCCTGGGCCCTCGCCTTCAGTACCCGCCGCATGATCTTGCCGGAACGTGTCTTAGGCAGCCGGTCAGCGAATTTCACCTCGTCAGGACGCGCTACGGGTCCCATGTGAGTGGCGACGTGCTGTCGCAATTCCTCCGCGAGCTCGGGAGATCCGGCGAATCCCGTGCGCAGCAGCACAAAGGCGTGTATCGCCTGCCCTTTCACCTCGTGGGGCAGTCCGATGGCCGCGGCTTCCGCCACTGCCGGGTGGCTGACCAACGCGGACTCGATCTCGGCGGTGCCGAGGCGGTGACCTGATACCTTGATTACATCGTCGACACGGCCAATGATCCAGAAGTAGCCATCTTCGTCCCGCTTCGCCGAGTCACCGGTGGTGTAAAAGCCCGGGAATTTGCTCCAATATTGGCTGACATACCGGTCGGGGTCGCGGTATATGGTCCGCAACATGGCTGGCCAGGGATGCTTTAGCACCAAATAGCCTTCCGTGTTGTCGGGAACAGGCTGGCCATGCTCGTCCAGTATGTCTGCTTCCTGTCCGAAGAACGGACGCGTTGCGGATCCGGGCTTGAGGGGCACGGTAGGAGTGGGCGTAATCATGAACATGCCGGTTTCGGTCTGCCACCAAGTGTCCATGATTGGACAGCGCTCTTTGCCGATCACCCGGTAGTACCATCTCCAGGCTTCCGGGTTGATCGGTTCTCCCACTGTTCCGAGCAGACGCAGCGACGAGAGATCGTGCTTGTTCGGCCACGCTTCACCGAAGCGCATCAGGCCGCGTATGGCGGTGGGCGCCGTGTAGAGGACCGTTATTCCGTAGCGCTCGATGCATTGCCACCAGCGATCAGGATATGGATAGGAAGGCCCGCCCTCGAACATGAACGAGGTCGCGCCGTTGAGCAGCGGCCCGTACACAATATAAGAATGACCCGTGACCCAGCCGGGATCAGCCGCACACCACCAGCGGTCTTCGTCGTTGAGATCAAAGACGTACTTCAGCGTGCTGTAGATGCCGACCATGTAGCCGCCGTGCGTGTGCACGATCGCTTTTGGTTTCCCCGTGGAGCCAGATGTGTACAGAATGTAGAGTGGGTCTTCCGCGTCCATGACCTCCGTGGGGCATTTTCCGTTGGCAATGGGCAGCGCCAGCAGCTCGTGATACCAGTGATCGCGGCCGGCTTCCATAGGGACTTCGTGGCCGACACGCTTCACGACCAACACATTCTCTACCGTGGGACAGCGCTTGAGAGCCTCGTCGACGGTGCGCTTCAGTTCCACGACCTTTCCGTTCTGGAAGCTGCCATCGGCGGTCATGACCAATTTCGACTCACTGTCTTCGATGCGGCCCTGCAGCGCGTCCACCGAGAAACCGCCAAACACCACAGAATGGACCGCGCCGATCTTGGCGCAAGCCAGCATCGCAAAGATTATTTCGGGAATGCGGCCCATGTAGATCGTCACGCGGTCCCCTTTCTCGATGCCCATGGCTTTAATAATATTGGCCATCCGGTTGACTTCCCGGTTAAGTGCGTAGTATGAATATGTCTGGTGCAGCTTGGCATCCTCAGATTCCCAAATCAGCGCCAGTTTGTTCTTGTGATAGTCCTTTACGTGGCGGTCTATCGCATTGTGAACGATATTGACTTGTCCCCCCACGAACCACTTGAAGAAGGGCTTCTTGGAATCGTCCAGGACCTTATCCCACTTCCTGAACCATTCCAGCTCATCGGCTTCGGATGCCCAGAATGATTCAAGGTTGTTGCGGCTCTTCTCGTCCAACGCCTTCCAGTCCTTGACCCGCGCATCGGCCACGACTTGGTCGGAGGGATAGAACACCTCACCTTCCATGTTGTTCGCTCGGCCGGTCTTTGTCATTCGAGTTCCTCCTGCCATGGTTGGATTGCGGCGATAATTCTAATCGGTTTTATCCAAAAGCGTACCAGGTCAGGCACGGATGCCCTTGTAGGGGCATCGCGTAGTTGAGCCGAACTACAGTGCATGGCGCATTGAGCTAGACGACGGGCCGTGGGAGGCCATTATGAGGGCGCGTGCGTGCGGACGCTGATTTCAGGACAATCTCCCCTATGGCGTGGCTCGAGTGGTCGTCGGCGTCATCGCGCGGCGGGAGCAGGGGACCATTGCGGACCAAGAGGCGCACGGCGCCCGGACACCCTCAAGGACTCGAGAAGGGCTTTCCCCGAAGAAACTCCCGGACGTCCTCTTTGAACTCCACCGGAAAGGAATGCGAAATGCGGCGAAAGGTGGTAGCGGTCATGGGATTGTCTGATTTCAGCAGCACATCGCGCACAAAATATGTGGTTTCGGTTGGGGAAACTCGATAGAGCGCCAGAATGAGTTCCTCGAGATCGACTTGCAGGTGCGCTGGTGCCGCCGTCACGATGGGCTCGATGACCTCCAGAAGGGGCGGCAGGTTGATGAAATCTGGATCGGATACTGCGGATATCACAGCCCGGATTCCGTCCGGCCAATAACGCGTTCGTTCCGGCTGAAGCCATTCGCGGACCAGGTCGAGAAACATGCCTGGCGTTTCCTTACGCATGCGCACCAGACTCGTGTTCAACAGCTCGGTGCGCAATTCAGGATCGCGTGACTGGGCGGCCCAGGCAGTAAGGCGGGCGAGCAATCGTTCCCCTCGCGGGGGAAGGCGCCCCAATAGATATCCCGCCAACCGGCGTGTTTCGAGCCACTCCTGATCCCACAAGTGGTCCGCCAGATCCAGCGTCGCGTCCGCATTCTCATTCGCATCTGCGAGGCGCGATAGTTCCTGCTCGATCTGCCTGATCACCACCACGGGCGTGCGATACGTCTGCAGATCCATTCGCGGGGCAATTGCCTCGCGTCTGCGCACCGTGTAATTGACATAATTGTTCAGCAGTGCGTGCAGTTGCCTGATGAATTCATCCGGCGCGAAGAAGAAGTCCACCAGTCGCGCGGCCTGTTTGCGGAGACGTGCAAGGTCAATTGACGGCATGGGGAAGTAATCGATGGATTTGCGCCGGAGTCCGAGACTGCCAGCGAGAGTACTGGACCGAACTCAATAAGCGCGTGCGAAATACACTTTCTTCTCTGCGTGCTGGCCGCACACTATGCAGGTGCCATTGCCGCCGGGTTGCTCGAGGGGAGTATTGCGAGTTGTGGCCTTCGTATCCTCTTTCACCTTGGCCTCGCAGGCCGCGGAGCCGCACCACCACGAAAACGCCCAGCCGTTCTGCACGACTTCCTTCAGCTCATCATAGGTCCCAGGTTGATGGATGTTGTTATCGCGAAATGTCGTCGCCCGCGCCAGGAGCGAGGCTTGAATCTCGTCGAGCAGCTGACGTGCCGTAGAAGTGAGGGCGGCTTCGGCGACAAAGGACTTACCTTCCCTGCCGGGAATGTCGCGGCGAGCCAGCGCGACGGAGCCCTTGTCCACATCTTTGGGTCCGACTTCAATGCGCAGCGGGACGCCGCGCATTTCCCAATCGTTGAACTTGAATCCAGCCGTGACCTCTTCCCGGTTGTCCATCTTCAGCCGGAACCCCATTGCCTTGAGTTCCTTGAAGAGGCGGTTGGCGGACTCCAAAACGCGCCCCTTTTCGGAATCATTCTTGTAGATTGGCACTAGAACTATCTGTGTGGGTGCGATCCTGGGTGGCAAGATCAGTCCCTGATCGTCGCCGTGGACCATGATTATGGCGCCGATCATGCGCGTAGAGAGCCCCCAGGAGGTCGTTTCGCAGAACTGCAGAGTATTGTTGGCATCCAGATATTGAATGTTGAATGCCTTGGCGAAGTTCTGCCCGAAATAGTGGGATGTCGCCGACTGGAGGGCGCGCTTATCCTGCATCATGCCCTCGATGGAAGTGGACATGACGGCACCCGCGAATTTTTCGGTCTCGGACTTGACCCCCTTGATGACTGGTATGGCTGCCTCGTTGATTGCGAAGTCGGTATATATATCCAAGATGCGATAAGTCTCCTCCAGAGCTTCCTGTTTCGTGGCATGGGCGGTGTGGCCTTCCTGCCAATAGAACTCCGCGGTGCGGAGAAAAAGCTTGGTCCGCAACTCCCAGCGCAGGACACTGCCCCATTGATTGATGAGCACGGGCAGGTCGCGCCACGACTTGATCCATTTGGAGTACATATAGCCAATGATCGTCTCCGAGGTAGGGCGTACGACCAGCGGCTCTTCCAGTTTCTGTCCTCCGCCGTGTGTCACGACGGCGAGCTCAGGGGAGAATCCTTCGACGTGCTCCTTTTCCTTT
>JBGPAT010000253.1:0-4644 GCA_041480885.1 Anaerolineae bacterium | reverse complement strand
CATTACGCCTCACTCCTATTTTTGGCTGCAAGACGGGGTGGATGCCAAAAATTCGGACATCAAGGCGCTGATGGATACGTTCGAGAACAAGATCTATCCAACGGACCGCGAATTCTTCGGGAGCGAATGGACGCCGGGGGTAGATAACGATCCGCACATCTACATCCTCTACGTGCGCGGCGTTGGAGCCTCCACCGGCGGATATTTCTCCACGCCCGACGAATACAACCCCCTCGTTCGGAAATACTCCAACGCCCATGAGCTCTTCGTTTTCAACGCGGATGGGGAAAGCCTCACGGATGAGTATACCTACGGCACGCTTGCGCACGAGTTCCAGCACATGATTCACTGGAATCAGGACCGCAACGAGTCGACTTGGCTCAATGAGGGCTTCTCAGAGGTTGCCAGCTTCCTGAACGGCTACACGGCTGGGGGGGTGGATTTCATGTATTCTCAAGATCCCAATCTGGCACTTACGGATTGGACCAGCCTGTCTGACAACCCTGATATCACGGCCGCCCACTACGGAGAGAGCTTCCTCTTCCTGATGTATTTCCTTGATCGCTTCGGCGATAAGGCCACGCAGGCCGTGGTGCACGATCAGGAAAACAGTCTCACCAGCATTGACGACGTGCTCAAGACGCTCAACATCACCGACAAGCAATCTGGACAGCCCATCACGGCCGACGACGTGGTCATGGATTGGATGGCTGCCATGCTTCTGAAGGATGGCTCGGTCGGCGATGGGCGCTACACTTACCACAACTACCCCAATGTTCCGCAGGTCTCGCCGGCTGCAAAGATCGTCAACTGTCCCCAGGCGCCGCGTGCTGAATCTGTCAATCAATATGGCGCGAAGTATGTGGAGATCACCTGC
This sequence comes from Anaerolineae bacterium, assembly GCA_041480885.1. Classification (GTDB taxonomy): domain Bacteria; phylum Chloroflexota; class Anaerolineae; order Anaerolineales; family Villigracilaceae; genus Fen-1038. The sequence continues at coordinate 3,767 of JBGPAT010000253.1, read as the reverse complement.
GCTGGCGATCACACCCTCAGCTTCTCGGGCTCAACCGTCGCCAAGTTGCTGCCTTCCGATGCATACTCCGGAACCCATGCGTTCTGGTCGAATAAGGGCGACGAATCGGATATGACCCTGACCCACCCGTTCGATCTCACGAACTTAAAGGGCTCCATGGATTTCTCATATTGGACCTGGTTTGACCTGGAGAAGGGCTACGACTACCTCTATCTTGAAGCTTCCACCGATGGGCAACGCTGGGACATTCTCAAAACACCGGCCTGCAGCGACAAAGACCTGTCCGGTAACGCCTACGGCTGCGGCTATACCGGGATGAGCGGCGGCGGCACAAGCGCTGAATGGATCCAGGAATCCGTCGACCTGTCGCGGTATGCGGGCAAGAAGGTGCAGCTGCGATTTGAATACGTGACTGACGCCGCTCTCAACGGTGAGGGCCTGCTCCTCGACGACGTATCAATCAAGGCGGCAGGCTACGCGTCTGATTTTGAGACCGACGACGGAGGCTGGACGGCCAATGGTTTTGCTCGTGTCGAAAACGCGCTGCCGCAGACGTTTCGCCTGTCCCTTATCATCCGCGGCACAGGGACGACCACTGTCCAGTCTGTACCTGTCCGCGCCGATCAATCTGCGGACGTCCCGTTCTCCTTGAAATCAGGCGAAAATGCGGTGCTGGTGGTCACGGGCACGCAGCGTTTCACCCGTCTGGCTGCAGCGTATACGATTGCGGTCAAATAAGGCCCTGCCGCGGGCAAGGTCCGCTGAGAAGGAAAGACAATGTCGGCCACGCCCACATCCCAAGTGCTTCAATTGAGTCAACTCGTATCGTATCAGGACGGGGCGGTTGTCAGCCGCCAGATCACCAAAGCGGATGCCGGCAACATAACGCTGTTTGCCTTCGCTGCCGGCCAGGAGCTCAGCGAACATACCGCGCCTTATGACGCCTTCGTGCATATCCTGGATGGAGCAGCGGAGGTTCGGATTTCCGGCCAGCCGCACATGCTTGAGGTGGGTGACGCCATAATTATGCCGGCCGGCCAACCGCATGCCGTGAAAGCGCCGCAGCGCTTCAAGATGCTCTTAACCATGATCCGGGCCTGAGCCTCCCGGCGCTGCGGATACATTGTCGCATCTTCATCCCCTGCCAAGCGCGGTGGGCAGGCAGGCCCCTCAACGAGTCTGATTTGGGGACTTTCTTTCCCGTCTGGTCTGCAGGCCAGCGGCGTGTGCCTTGGCGCGGCCCGCAGTGCCGGGCCGAAATGTTGGTCGTTGAATACTCCCTTCCGGCGTGCCATTTTTCATTGTGGACGACTTTAGGTTGGTCCCTCGCATTTTGGCGACCTTGTACGGTGAAAAGCTGCCAGCCAGTCAGAGACTCCCCGCTGCACGCAAGAGCGCTGGTGCCGCCGCCCGGAATCATAAAGCGGACAGGGAATCGTTGTCCGCCTTATGATCCGAGCCCGACCCCAATTCCTAGCGCGTGTAGTCCGAAATCAATTGCTTGAAGCGCGGATCGTGCCGGATGAAGTCAAGGTCGGGATCGCGCAGGATCCAGTCCACGTACGTCTGCTTGTTCGTCAAGGCAACTCGAAGCAGCTCAAGGGCCTGGTCCGTATTGCCGCAGATGGCCGCTAGACACGCCCGATTGTATTCGTTTTCGCTGTCAAATATGCTTTTCATCGCTTTGCCTACGTGTTTCTGGGCTAGTTCCTCGAACCCCAATTTCCGGTAGTATCCACCAAGTGCGGCGTGCGCCAGGCTGTGACTCGGATCGATCTCGATCACTCGCTGGTAAGCGCTGATTGCATCTTCAGTGCGCCCTTCGCAGGCGTAGACCAGGCCAAGATGATGATGGTACGAAGCCCTCGAAGGGTCGTTGGCAATCGCCTGTTCGTAGGCCACCAGCGCTTCCTTGTATCTCCCGGCGCTCTTATACAGACTTCCCAGTGCATCCCAGGCATGGGCATTTCGGGTGTTGATTTCAACCACCCGCTTGAATTTCTCGATCCCCGCCTCGATCTCCTGCATCTCTTGCGCCTCGCGCTCGGGGTCAGAGTCCCCGACCGTCGTCCCGGATCCAGGCTCGGTGTCACCGGCAACATCATGAGGGCGCTCGGCATCATCTTGCGGTTGCACTCCCTCGACTGTGGACACTGATTTGTCATCCCGATTCACCACGAACTGGGAAACCGGGCGTTCCTCAATCCCCACGCTCACACCCATCTGTTGGGTAGCTGGCTCCTGGCGCTTATTCGCGGGTGCCGGCTCGGCCCCCGACGGCAGCAGTAGTACATCCTGCGAGGTGGATGGGGAGACGATGAGGTCGGTGCGAGCCGAGTCGGCCGGCGTCTGCATCTCCATCGCGGCAGTCTGGAACTCGTCCGCCACCTGATTGTCGCCCGTCGTCTTGCCATCCTCCTGCGCGTCATCTGCCGTCTCTTCGGCCTCTGCAATGTCTTCTTGTTCAGCCTCGACATCAGAGCTGCTGTGGGCCCATCCCGATCCCAGTTGGATCATGTGCTGCGGCTCGTCCTCAGGGAAGGGCAGCCACCTTGACAGGTCATCACCGTCGGGGTCCGGCACATCAACCTCCATCTCCGGATCTGCCGGCATGTCGTACGGCGAGAGATCATTTTTGTCGAACTCGGGATCGTCCCAGGCAATCACTGATCCCGGATCGGTTGACAATGAAAGGTCCTGCGGATACGCGCTCACGTTTGCCTGCGACCAGGCGGCTTCGAAGACATCCGCGTGGCTTGTTTCCTCACCTACTCTCAGATCGTTAGCTTCGACCGCCTGCCTGGTCTCTTCAGTCGCCGTGGTCTTTGGGGTCTCTGCGATTGGCTGGGCGCCGGCAGGCATCGTTTCCAGGACAGGGTTAGAGAACCGGCCAGGCTGATCACGGCCTTCCGTGCTTTCCGGATCTAGCCCATCGGCCATGCGGTAGGCGACCACTGCGTGCTGGTAGTCCTTCAGAAAGCGATAGGCATTGCCCAGCCTGTTCCACGAGATGGCCTTCTCTTTATTCTCGGCCAGCAGTTCAATGCTCCGGCGGTACAGCTCGATGGCTTTGCCGTACTTCCCCTGCTGAACATAAGTCAGGGCTAGGTTGCTGTAAGGCCGTCCAAAGCCCTTATCCAGGCGAATGGACCGGTGGTACGCCTCGGCCGCCTCTGGATACGCGCCAGACATGAAGTACAGATTTCCGAGCTCATTCCACAATTCATGTTCGCTCATTTCAACCTCTACTATGAGACATAGCTGGGCTTCTGGTCGACAGCGTAGCTGCCCAGCAGGCTGAAGCGGGATTGCAGCGAGAGTGTGGTGTTGTCCGGATCCAATTCGTCTGCCAGCTGGTAGGCTTGGATCGCATTCTCGTAATCATTAAGACGCCGATAGACATTGCCCAACCGGTTCCACGAAATGGCCTTGTCTTTCTCGCTGGTGAACAGTTCGATGCTGCGTTGATAGAGGAGGATGGCCTCTACAAAGCGCCGCCTCTGGACATATGCCAGCGCCAGATTGCTGTAGGGCCAGGCGAACCAGCGATCGAGTTCGATTGCCTTGCTGTAAGCGACGATTGCATCATCGAAGGCGCCCGTGTTGAAGTACACGTTTCCCAGTTCGTTCCAGGCATGCGTATTCTTGGTGTCCATCTCGATCTGGATCTCACCGGTCTGATCGATTTTGGCTACCGGTTCCTGGGCTGCAGGCGTCGTCTCGGTCGCCCCGGACGCTTCAGCGGCCGCGGCCGGCTCATACATGCT
>JBGPAT010000252.1:0-4645 GCA_041480885.1 Anaerolineae bacterium | reverse complement strand
TAGCGTTGGCACACCGACGCCGACCGCATAGTTTGCGGCCGCGGCCGCCAGGTGGGTCTTGCCACAGCCGTAGCCACCCTGCAACAACAGCCATCCTGCCAGGCTTTCCGCATAGTGCCGGGCTTGATTGAGGGCCGTCTGGAGGGAAATGGCCTGAATCTCACTCAGACCTTGCCTGCCCTGCGACTTGAAGGCCTCGAATGTCAGATCGCGAAGTTCGTCCAGATGGCTCAAGGCGAACAAGCGATCGCGCACGGTCTTCGCCACGCGTGCTCGTCGGCAGACGCACACTTGCAGTCTGCCGAAGTCTGGATGGCCTAGAGGGAGATCTTCGCGCAGATAACCCGCACCGTGACAGTGCGGGCAGTTCGAGTCGCCAACTGAATCATTTGACGGCTCAACCGCCAACAAATTTCTTGATCTTGTCTTCGACGTCGCGCTGGCGAGATCCCTTATGGTCTCGTCGATTTTGCTTTTGGCCACGTCCTTCTTCCTTCCAGCGTTTCAAGATCGCCTCACAGTATTTCCAGCTGCGCTTGTTGTTTGTCACTGCCAGCTCAATGGCATCGCTGATCCAGCCTTGGGCATATATTGCCTCCGCCTCCTGCAATGCCTCTGCAATCAGCGGTGTGAGCGGACCGATATTCTCTTCGTAAATCTTGAAAACGTTCGAACGTGCGGGTGGTGCAGGCATGACATCACTTGCGTCGAGCCATTCGCCCCTCGCGAACGCCTGCGATGAAGCGCGCCCTCGCGGCGTATTGAGGAAATACAGGTGCTCCGTACCGTTTGCGGCAAGAAGCAGTGTCCCGCGCTTCAAGGTCTTCTGAAGCCCCGCCCGTATTTGGGGCGCGGTGAGCCCGAGAACCTGGTTGCCGAGATCTCTATCTCGCAGGGCGCGCACGCCCCCATCCAGGGTCCGTAGGGCCAACAGGGTGACTTTTAGTTCGTCCACGTCCGTGATCTCGCTCAGCAGCTGACCAAAGAATGAATCGGGGAGCTTGGTGAAGGATTCAGAGTCGCTGAAGCCCTTGAATTCCGTCATGCAGGCCTAATCCAGGCACAAGGAGATCGCGCAAGGCCCATTCCGCCGCGGCGCATTCTGGACCTTCGGGCTCGCCTCGTCATCGTCGGGCCGAAACCGTCGGAAATGGAGCATCCTTATTCCCCCGGAATCGTCATTCTGGTGGCCGCGTTCTCGAACTTGGCCAAGGAACTGCGGAAAACAAGTTCAATGCTTCCCACGGGGCCGTTTCGGTGCTTGGCGACAATGATTTCGGCCACGAATGGCTTTATCGTGTCCTTCTCGTACTGGTCTGGCCGGTAAATGAACATGACGATATCGGAGTCCTGCTCAAGACTTCCGGACTCCCTCAGATCTGAAAGCACGGGCCGCTTATGCTGGTCCGACCGCTGCTCGACGGCCCGGCTCAATTGCGCCGCGGCGAGAACGGGCACATTGAGCTCCCGCGCCAGGACTTTCAAATTACGCGAGATGTAGGAGACTTCCTGCACGCGGTTCTCATTGCGCGTCTCGCTGCCCATGAGCTGCAGGTAGTCCACGATGATCAGGTCCAGCCTGTGCTCCAAGTGCAGGCGACGACACTTCGTGCGCAGTGGCAGGGGCGTAATGGCTGGGGTATCGTCCAGGAATATGTGGGTATCGGAAAGCACCTCGATGGCCTGTGCAAACAGGGACCATTCATTCTCCTGCAACTTGCCTGTGCGCAGGCGCTGCGAGTCAATGCCGGTCTGCTGCGCGATCAAACGCTGCGCCACCTGCTCATTGGACATTTCGAGAGAGAAAATCGCCACGTGCTTCTTGTGCGTCAGCGCAGCGTTTTTGGCCACCGACAGCAGGAAGCCGGTCTTGCCTTGTGCCGGCCGGCCGGCGATCAGCAGCAAATCCGATGGCTGCAGGCCGCCAAGCAACTTGTCCAGATCGATGAACCCCGTGGGTACACCATAGATGTCTTCGCCCCGTCGAGCCAGGTCGTCGATCCGATCGTAGTATTCACTTAGAACAGTGCGGATCGGCTGGACATCGTGTTTGAGCCGTCGCTCGCTGACGTTGAACACGGCCTTCTCGGCCTCGTCCATCACGAAATCGACCGTTGGGCCTTCGTTGTATGCCATCGAAGCGATAGCGTTGGCTGCGGCAATCATCCTGCGGCGGATGGCGTGGCTCTCCACAATGTGGCCGTAGGATGTAGCATTGAGCGAGGTCGGGACCTGGTTCACCAGCGCGGTCAAGAAGGCGCGTCCGCCGATTTCAGCGAGCTGGCCCTTGCGATCCAATTCCTCGCTCAAAGTCAGCAGGTCAATTGGAATGCGCTGTTCGTGCAGGCTCGTGCACGCTTCCCAGATCCACCTGTGGCGGTGGATGTAGAAGTCGTCCCCCTGCAAGAACTGGGAAATATCGTAATAGACTTCGGGATTAATTAGCACCGCCCCCACGACGGCTTCTTCGGCTTCCCGATTGTGAGGAACGTTAGGCTCAGAGGGGGCGGTAGTTACAGCAGTAGTGACAAAGTCGGTCATTTCTTCTTAGGCTTTTTGGGCTTGTCGGGCTTGTCCGTCTTCTCGGTTCCCGTCTGGTCGTCTTGGCTCGCGTCTTCACCCGCAGGTTTGTCTGTATCCAACCTGTCCAGGTCCAGCTTGCCAAGAAAGTCCTCAAAGACCGACAGCCGCTCCTTGCTGACCTCTCCGACAGGCGGTGTCGGCCGCGCTGGGCTTGGACGTTGGGGCATCGTTCCCGGTGCAGCCTCCGTATCGGCCTCCGGGGCTATGCCTGCGTTTTGAATGACGCTCTCATCCACCAGGATGGGAACGTGGGCACGCACTGCCAGGGCAATCGCGTCCGAGGGTCTGGAGTCTACGTTCGTCTCCTGACCGTTGACCTCGGCCACGATGTTGCCGTAGAAGATGTCTTCCTTGAGTGAGACGATCTCAATGCGCTTCACCTTCGCATTGAAGGTGGTAAAAACGTTCTTCAGCAGGTCATGGGTCAGAGGCCGAACCATTTCGACCTCCTGCAGCGCAACGGTGATCGCCTCGGCCTCATACTGCCCGACCCATATAGGAAGGTAACGATCCCCGCCAACCTCCCGCAGGATCACAAGTCTCTGCGGTGACATCAGGTTCACACGGACGCTGTCGATCGTCACTTGTATCATTTCTGCTCCAGGAGAGTCCTATTCTAACATAGGCGCATGGCGCCGATTCTTCGTGGCGGCGCATCGAGAAACGCTTGTCGCGGGTCCCGGACGCCCGGCCTGGACTATGCATCCAGGTGATAGGTATGATACCCGTTCTGACACGGGTTGCCCCAGCAGATATGCATCTCGCGTGAGGTCAGATCAATCACAAGCGCATTGATCGTCTTTTCACGATCCAGAGGATCGGTCCAGTCCACGGCATGATTGCAGATCGAGTTGGGGAGATTCACGTGATCCTTCTGGATGGCCTGCAGGGTCTTTATCGTGTGGGCAGAGCTTTGCCTGAGAAGACGATTGGCGCGGAAATAGCGCACTCTCGAGGAGATCAACTCCTCGGGATCGCTTTCAATTTCCTTCATTTGGGGTGAGAGGTAATGGTTCGTGTGCACGATGTAGCCATCGGTGCCGTGCAGAATATCGAATCGCCGCGCCGAGACCTCGATTGCGTACATTTCGCCACTCTCGTGGGCGATCAAGTGGTTATAGCCGGCGGCGCGATGCGGGACCAGGGCGCGTCCGATAGCGCCCGAGATCCTTTTTGCGGCCAGAACGGCACGCGAGACCACCAGGCGGGGTATCCCGATGCGGGAGTCCGCTGGATATACCGAGTCGATCAGCTGCGCAATGCCATAGGCGTTGAATCCGACGTTGGGCAGCAGACCGCCATAGGTCATCGCCAGGAAGGGCGGCTCATCCTTGGGCTTGGCCAGGATCACATAGACATCGTCCTCATCCTCAGGAATCCAATCCTCCGTGTGCGCCGCCAGAATATGCCCATCGGCCGTGCGCTGCTCGTTGGCTGCAAAACTGGTGCAACGGGTCAGATGAAGTGCGTCCATCGTCACCGCCTCCATGGCGTTTAGTGCCATGACATCATCAAAAGCCACGTTGGCGCCTTCGGCCAACCCGCGCATTTCGTCCACATATTGGGGATAGCGTTCTTCTACGAAAGGCAGGTACTTACGCCCCTGAATCTGCGCGCCCTCCCAACTGAGCTCGAGCTGATCATAGGACTGGTCTATCAGAACATGCGCGTTGGAAATGCTGTGCTGGATCTGCGCGCGCCTCGCCTCGCCGATCTGCCGTCCCATCTCGCCGTGAGTGCCACTGACCTCGATGAGTGGCGGCGGCGCATTATGGACCGGCGTGTTTGGAACGTCAATTCGAGAAAGCATACCGACCTCCCGTAAATAAGCAGATCCGCCCCGGGAAAATTCACCGAGGCAGGATCATTATATCATGGGGGATATCCGGCAGTTTCTTGGGGAGGCCCCTCCAAACCAGAGAACGCAATGGCCTAGGCGGTTGGCGAGGGAGGGGGTCCGCTAGCGATCTCGCTGGCCGAGACGATGGGCGCAATGGCATACACCGCTCGGGTGCCAAACAAAGTAATGACAGCTGCGCCCAGTCCCAGGAGTCCCACGAGT
>JBGPAT010000251.1:0-4647 GCA_041480885.1 Anaerolineae bacterium | reverse complement strand
ATGCCACGAAAACTGCATGTTCCAGTGCTCGCCGTCGGCAGCGCGTTGCTGTTGATTCTCACCAACGCCGCCTGCACGGCGTCCCCAGCGGCGACGCCGATCCCTTCGACGGTCCCAACCGCTACGCCTGCACCGATCACACCCTCACCAATTCCCCCAACACCCACAATAGCGCCAACAGACTGCAAGGCCTGCCACCAAGGCATCTTTTCAGATTGGCAGAGTGGCGCACATGCCAGTACCCAGGCTGATGTGGCCACAGAACTAGGCTCAGCCCGCAGCGGCCAGACCCCCAATGATGTCATCAAGGGGCAGGACCCCGAGGACTGCATCGCCTGCCATGGTCCGACGGCGGTAACACTGCCCGGGCTGGCCAACGAGACAGACGCACTCAGCCACTTCTTCAGCACGACCGATGGCAAGTTCACGGCAGACACCAAAGCACTGAATACATCGGATTGGCCACAGCTCAATTGCGAAACCTGCCATGCGCTTTCCGCGGCCCACCAAACAGACAAACTGAGCTTCGGCGTTTTCAATTCCCAGACTGCCCAATTCGTCACGCGGGACGACAGCAGCAAAGTGTGCGGCCAGTGCCACGGGAACCTGCTCATCCCGAGCACAGATCACCAAACATACAACGCGTGGACGACCAGCAAACACAGTGCCACCCAAGCCGATGTGGCCACAGAACTTGGCAGCTCTCGCAGCGGACAGACAGCAGACGACGTAATCAATGGGCAGGATTCGGAAAACTGCATTGCCTGCCATGCGCCCACTGCCGTACTAGCTAACGGGGGCATGAACGAGGCCCAGGCACTGGCCTACTTCTTTACGACCTCCGCGGACGGGAAGTTCCCGGAAAATACGGCTGTGGCCCACGCCACGGAATGGCCGAATGTTTCGTGCACTGCCTGCCATGACCCTCACAACCCAAAGACCCCCGCATATTTCAACTCGGCCACGAAGCAGTACCAAGCCGTGAAGACCACCAATGACCTGTGCGGGCAGTGTCACGGAAACCTGCGCTTCCCGAACACGGACCATCTTAGCTACAACATCAACGCCGGCACGGGCGGCATGGGTGTACCTGATCAACAAATGACACCCAATGTGGCTTGCACGGATTGCCACATGTACGTAAGCGGCGTGGATGGCAGCAACTCGACCCAGCTGGGGGGACACTCGTGGGCGATCAGCGTGAAGGAAGCCGACGGCCAGGCGACTACCTCGTGCACAAAGTGCCATGCGGATTGGAGCACTGCGAAGTCCACTTCGACGATAGAACAGTTGAAGACGGAGTTCGCAGCTCTGGATACCAAGGTGCAGAGCGTGGTCGATAAGGCCACAAAGGCCATGGACGGCGTGGACAACCCGGCCCTGGCGGACAAGCTGAAGGAAGCGCAATTCAACCTGAATTACGCGGACTCGGATGAGAGCGGTGGTTTCCACAATCACACCTACCTGATGGCGCTGCTTACCGACGCGCAACAGCGAGCACAGGAGATCCTGACCGCTTTACACAAGTGAGCGGTTAAGTTGGCAGATTACTGCGGACGGCCAAGACCCGTCCGCAGTTTTCGTCTCTTAGGCGACCGCCTTGCGAGATGCTTTGTGTTATCCTCACTGTGGCACAAGACAGGAGCCTGACAGATGAGCAGAGAAGATGAACTTCGCGAAACGCTCAATCAAGCCGCAAAAGACATAGCTCGAACGCAAAGCAACCCCCGCACGTGGCACTCATGGGTGGTCTATCTGTTGGGGCGTCTAGAGGATGAAGCGATCCGCGGGAATCCTACCTACAACGAGTCCTACGGCGACATGCTATCCGCTTTGCAGGATGCGATCAGGAACCACCAGCGGACGGGCAGCTGGTAGCTACGGAGGCCTCTTCGGGGCGCGGTGCAAATGCGTTCCGGAAGGGCCTTCGGCCCATCATTCCGAAAGCTATTGAGCCCCCGATTTTTCCGAGGAATTGACGGGCTGGCTTACAAAGAAACGTAACTTGCCCCAGCGATACAAGGCGATATTTGCCACCAAGATCAAGCTGCCCAGAAGGTAGGCGCCCGCCACGTCACTGGCCCAATGTTGTCCCAGATAGATGCGTGAAACGCCGATCAGAAGCACAAGACCGCCAAAGAACGCCAGCAAAAGCGTTCGCTTCGCAGATGGCGTAAGCAAAGCAAAGCCCAGAAAGCATATAAAACCGAAGAACACAACGTAGTACATCACGTGCCCGCTGGGGAAACCGTAGCCATTCAATATTCCAATCACATGCACCAGGCCTATTGGGGGACGCGGACGCTGGATCAGGACCTTCAGCAGCTCATCGATGCCTGATGCGGTCATTGCGCCCAAGAGCGCCGCGACAGCTTCCCAATGCAACCCAATGGCCCATATGAGCAATGCCATCAGCACCGCGAGGATATAGGACTGAGGTGAAAAGCCGGGCCAGCTGATCAGCGCCATCAACTGTGCAAATAGCGGATTCGCAATCAACTGGACCATGCGCGTGATCTGGAGATCAATGGGGAAAAAAGGCACCATCCTGGCAAGCAGCGTCAATGCGGCGAACGCGACTGTGACCGCGATCAGCCCAAACTGGAAAAATACGCTGCGATAGCGGCGGGTGGGGGCCGAGGCAGTTGAGGCCTGGGCAGCCTTTCGCGCGGCGGCTTGAAACTTCTGGACAGGTTTCTTGGGGCTGGATTCAGTCTTCTTGTTCATGGCCCTCTATCATTCTGTCCTTCGGATGATCGCAGTTGTTCTGTCTTCATAGACCACCATCCAACCAGGTTTTGACCTTAAGGCTTCCACCGCGGGTTCAGTGGCCGGCAAAATGACCCACTCCACACGGTAGGCATCAAGCACCTGCTCCCACCCTTTGGATTGACTTATAACCTGCACATATTGCCGAGTTAGTGATTCGCCATAGAAGTCCGTCTGCCCGTCTATGAACACCCTGTTTTCCGGCCACTGGCGGTAAAGCAGGTAGCCTCCCCACGTAAAGTAGTTAAACATATGTCCATTTTGCGGATGGTCTTTCATCCAGCTCACAGCTTCAACCGGAAATACAGCGGGGTCGTACCCATTTCCTCTGCGGCCAACATCAAAACGAAAGCCAGCACGGAAGCCGATAATCGCAATAATTATGCAAACCACGGGCAATATTGGCCCTTTGAGAGTGGAGTCAATTTCAAACAGTCGGGCATCGTGCGCCAGGAATCGCTTAAACAACTTCATCGAACCTACGCTTCTATTCAGCAGTTCTTCCAATCCCTGCGCAAGCAAAGGCGCAGATACGATTAGAAAGAGCGGAATATTGCGCGCACTGTAAAGCGCCATGACAAGCCACGCCGCCGCTGGAAACAGCATTTCCGATCTTTGCCGGACAGGTCTCAGAGCCATCACCGGGACCAACAATGCGCTGAAAATCCAGAAAAGCCAGGTGTTGGCGTTTTGAATGCTTGGCGGCATATACTCAATTGTGTGGCCAACCAGGTATTGGTTCGTGACATAGCCGAGGCTGGTTTTCCATAGCCCGATCCCTGCTGGATTAATGAGGGATGCCAGCAAAGCTGCCGCCCCTCCCAACAGGTAGCAAGGCCAAAAACCAGGCGGCAGCTCTTCTCTTTCCGGCATTTTGCGGAGGCAAGCCTTCCAGGCCATCCCCGCGCCGAAAAGAGCCCAGGTTACGAGGCCAGCAAAAAAAGCCCCGTGGATATTTGCCCAAACGAGCATCAGGACAGGCAACAGCCACCATCGGCCGGGCTTGCCGCTGCTCATTTGATGTAACACAATCATCCACAATGCCAGCAGCAAGAACGTGAATATATGCGGACGCGCAAGCCAATGCAAGCAGGAAGCCGCTGTCGCCAGGAAAGCCACCAAAACAACAGGCAGCAGGTTTTTCCTTTCAGTGCGGGTGCGCAGCCAAACCAGCCAGAAAGCCGTCGCGATCACGAGCGAAGAGACCAGTACTGGTCCGTTCAATTCCATGAGCCGATGTGACAGCGCAAAGATCACTTGCGCCAGCCACTCATGAGGCGTGGCGGGCTGCCCTGCCATCGTGTATGAAAACACATCCCTCACAGGGATCACGCCATTGTCAAGAATGTAATTGCCCACCGTGATGTGCCGGCCAAGATCGCCGTCAGTGTTGATCATCTGCCTGCCCAAGGCCAGTGCACCAAAGAAAGCGCTCATCCAGAGAAGAGCGCCCCAGGAGGGAAACAAATAGACCGAGAAGAGCTGGATTCGCTTCTTCATCGACTTGATTATCGGCCAGATGTATCTGGGCGTCAACGAGGATGAGAAACGCGGATAACGTGTACCGGCGTGGCAGGGGATACCGTATTGACAGGCGCTTGATCTAGACAAGAAGACATGCTTGAGCCAAACATGACAAGCGGAGCCGTCACGGGCGCCGAGTTCGAGCACCCGCCGGCTAGGTTCCCCCTCGATCACATCGCAGGCGCGCCATGCAGCTGATCCCTCCAGCTGCATGGGTGTCGTGTAATAAAGGAGCAGCGCAGGCGTTGTTCGCCTGCGCAGCTGGGTGCTTGAGGAACTGAGGGGATGTGCGGCCTATGGCACGCGGATGGCGGCGCACTTGTTCACGAGCGGATTGTACTCGTAGCCGATCTT
>JBGPAT010000250.1:0-4667 GCA_041480885.1 Anaerolineae bacterium | reverse complement strand
GCTGCTCTCTGCGTTCCGGATGGCGGGGATGAGGTAGCCCGCGATCCCAACCAGCATGCCCCCAATGCCGCATAGAAAGATCAGCACGCTCATCCCCACCCCGGGTCCGGTCCCAAATGCACGATCGAAGACGCCTGCCAGATCCGGACCGGGCACCCTCATTGCGGGCTCAAGCACAAAATCCGCCAGGGTTCCGCCAATGATCGGTGATATGGGATTCGTGAACCAGGCGATCAGCCGCCGCGCCGAAAAAACCCGGCCCTGCAGGCCGGGCGCCACCTTTGCCTGCCAGATGGCTTGATTGGAGGCGTTCACCAGGGGTCCGAACAGGCCGCCGAACAGGATGGCCGGAATCCAAATCGGAAGCCCGCGGCCGAGGCCGAACACGATCTCTCCTCCGAGGCTCATGAGGATCCATCCCATGAGCACACCGTGGACTCGCTTCTTGAATCCTCCCCAAGCACTCATACCAATGCCGCCGACCACCATTCCGATGGACGCCGCGGATTCGACCGATCCGAGGACCATGGTGTTCTGGGCGGTCCGCGCCAGCAGCATTGGAGCAAGCACCGCGAACCCGATCCCCGAGAATAGATTGCCGAAGAAGAAGACCATCTGCAGCCCGAGCAGGCTCGGTCGCGCAAAGATGTATTTGAAACCGAATGTGGCCTCCTGCACCAATCCTTGCGCCGGTTCCGCAGTGTCAGACGTGCGGTCCGGTTGAGGCACAAACACAAATGCCAGGGCCAGGATTGCTGACCAGAATGTAATCGTATCCAGGAGAAGGATGCCCCCGATATTAATCAGCGGGATGAGAGCCCCAGCCAGGAATGGCGATAGCACCCCCGGGCCGGCCTCAATCAGCGACATCATGCCATTGGCCCGCCCGTACTGCTCCTTGGGAAGCATGACCGTGATCGCTGCAGAATAGGCCGGCCACTGGAACGTCGTTCCCAGCCCGTTCACCGCCGCCGTAACGTAGAGGTACCAGTATTGGAGGTGTCCTGAGGTGAAAAGGATCAGCAGGATCAGCGTGGACGTCGCACCTGCGATGTCGCTCACCATCATCATCAGTTTGCGGTTGTAGCGGTCAACCATCACCCCCGCAATCGGTGACATGAATAAGAACGGGGTGATGTAGGCCACCTGGACGAACGCCATGGCCGTGGCAGAATGCGTCTGCTGGTACATGTAGATGGTCATGGCGAACGTGGTCATGCCGCTGGCCAGGACCGAGACGATTTGCCCGCTCCATACGAGCGTGAAGCCCGGCATGCCCCCCAGGCGGCGTTTAGCGATCGGAGGTGCTGACATCGAATACCCCTTGAAACCGGTAAATGTCGGAAGAGGTCTGTGACTCTAGGATGGGTTTTACTCGACAAAGATCTCTACATGCTCGCCGTCTTCGTCGTCCGTCACATCGATGATCTTGCCGGTCAAGCCGGACCGCAGGGCATCCATGACATTGGACATGTCCACGCCCTCTACTTCCGGCGCAAAATGCGCGCCGATTTTCATCCCGGCGTCGATCAGCCCAATGGGAATCTGTACAGAGGCTTTCGAACGGCCGCTGGCGATGTCCGTGACGCGGATCCGGAGCCAGCGTCCCGGGGCGGCTCCAGGTATGTGTTGGTGCTCACCGAGGGCTTTCAGCAGCTTCGCGCCTTCCTCGGCAGTGATCTTGCCATCCGAGATCATCTTCAGGATCTTCATGCGTTCTTCGGAATTTGCCATGGGTTCAGCTCCGGGCTTCTTCAGACCGCGATCCGCGCGGCCGGGGAGTTTCTTGCCTGCCCTCGAGCGCAGCGAGCAGGTCGTCCGCCTGCGCGGAGGTGATCTTCTTGTCTTGCAGCATTGTCAGGATCGCCATTCGCTCTTCATCGGACACGGGTTCTTGCGAACCATCTGTCACCACCGTGCCGCTCCTTCGACTTCCCAACCACTGGCCAAAATGTGCGCCGATCCCAGGGCGCAGGCGACCAAGTTTCTTCTCTGCGTGTCGCAGCTTCGCTTCCACCCGACGCCGCGGCGAGTCCGCGCCCCGCTGCGACTGGGCAGTCCCGCGCGGCGAATGATGTGAGACACTGTTGCCGTGACCTACCCGGCCGGCAGCAACAGAGATTCTGGCGACATTATCAAATCGGGTCTCACCGCCGACCGGCCCATTGACCGAGACCGCGCCGGTGAGATTGCGTAGAAGCGCATCACCTCCGATCACGGATAGGTCGATCGTGCCTTCCAGATTCTCCGCGCGCACATCACCGCCAACCGTACGGATCACCAGCCGCACGCTTCGAGGTATGGAAAGGGCCAGGTCGCCTCTGCTTGTTATTGTGACGGCGTCTGGACTCTGCTCGCATTGGACACCATCTCCTCGAGCTTCCACTTCCGAGCGCTCCCAGCCCTGAATTACCAGATCGCCGCCAGTACGCCGGACCTCAAGGGATTGATTCGCTTTCAAGGGGATGGTCTGCGCATTCATGCGCTAAGTCTCCTCTCCGCGCAAAGCGCGCATGGCGTCTTCGGCGGAGATCTTGCCGCCGTCCAGATCATCGAGCACTCTCTTGCGTTGCTCCTCGCTGACTTCCGGCGAGTCTTCCCTGCCCGGCTCGAAACCCATGGCCCGGATCACCTCATGCAGTCGGTTACGGATCGTTGGGTAGGACAAGCCAATCTCCTGTTCCATGCGGTTGATCTTGCCCTCACATCGGACGAATGTTTTCACGAACCCGACTTGTTCCGGGGTCAGCCCAGGGAAAGCGCCATTATCGAACCGCCCCTCAATGGAGGTATCGCAGTGTTCGCAGTGATAGCGGACAACTGTCAGGTCTTGGCCACAAACCGGGCACAGGCGCATGGAGGGCTTCATATGTCGGTCTCTCACTTATCAACTATTCTATTCATGATACTTCAGATTGTCAAGCCTTTGTTAAATATTCCGAACATTCGTATCGATAAATCAATACTTGATACTCTTCACGGCGGAAGAGGGCACTGGCCGACGTGCATACGGTCGTTGATCCGCGCTGCCCCCCAGACGGGCGTCTGTAGACTTAGGATTCGCATCCAAGAAGCCCGTCCGCCCGTTCCGCAAGGGCTTGACATCGAACGCATGTTCAGGTATTATTTGTAGCACAAATGAGCGACTTATGGCTGCGGAGGCAAGCATGATGATGGTTCGCAAAAGCAAGGGTCTCGGCGAGCGCCACCAGAAGATCCTGGATTTCATTCAGGAGTACCAGCGCAAGCACAAGCATCCTCCCTCAATCCGCGAGATCGGGGAAAGTTGCGGGATCTCGTCCACGTCCGTTGTGAACTACTATCTGGATCAGCTTGAGAAAAGCGGTCATATCGAACGCGACCGTAAGATTTCGCGCGGCTTACGCGTCACTGGACAGACGCCCATCGGCGAACTTTTCCGCGTCCCAGTTCTTGGACGGATCGAGGCCGGCGAACCGATCCTGGTTCCGGGTTCGGACTTCAACTACCTGGATCCCGACGAATCGGTTGAGATTGCCAGCTCGCTCATGCCCGCCCGCGAGAAAGGCAAGGAGTTGTTCGCGCTCGAAGTGCACGGGAACTCCATGATCGACGCCATGGTGAATGACGGCGACATTGTGGTCATGAAGCCGGCTCAGGACGCAAAGAACGGCGACATGGTGGCAGTCTGGCTGCCGGACAAAAGTGAAACCACCCTCAAGTACTTCTACAAGGAAAAGGACCGCTTTCGCTTGCAGCCTGCCAATCCAACGATGAAACCGATCTATGTGGAAAAGTCGGACCCTCTCGAGATCCGGGGCAAGGTCGTCATGGTCATCCGCAAGCTTGAGATGGCCGCATAGGCCGGCGAGACGATGAAAAAAGCCAGGCTCCGTTTCGGAGCCTGGCTTTTTGTTACTTCAGCTTCACGCGTCCCCTGGCCGCTGAGACCGGCTGCTGACTCCCCCCGCTCAGCTTGATGCGGCCTTTGCCGCGCCTGCCGCCCCCCAAACGTGATCCCAAGCCCAGCCGCGATCCCAGGCCCAAAAGCACTGGAATGGCTAGCAGAGCCAGCAGGCCAACCAATATCGCGCCGAACAAGAACCACGACTGGGTCGGCACCTCGGGCAGCACGCCGCCCGGATTGTACTGCGATTGAGCCGTCACTGCCGGGGCCCCCGCCAAGGAGACGGTCAGGCCGCGGTTCACGCCGTCGCGGAGGGTCAACGGCGAGGTGTATGTGATGGCATATTCATTCTGCAGCTCGCGGCCGTATGATTGGAACAGGGCGCTGAGCGTCTGGGAATCGCCGGCGAAGCTGTATCCGCCGCCCGCCTGTTGCGCCAGTGATTTGAGCCCCGCTTCATCCAGACCGGTCTGCGCTTTGGTGCTGGGGTCGCCCAGCCCAATCGTCGAAATTGAGAGACCGCCCGGTCCGATCCCGGCGATGACATCCGCCGCCTTATGGGAGCTCCGGTTATCTAAGCCGTCCGTCACTGCGAGGACCGCTTTTCGGCCGGAGACGTCCTTCAAGGCGCCTTCGGCAGCGATCAGCGCATCGTACATGGCGGTATCGCCTCCGGTCTTGATTCCATCGATCGCACCGGTGAGCACCGCGTGATCCGAGGTCAGCGGCTGTACGTAGTTCACTTTCGTATTGAACACCATCAGGCCGGCTTGATCTCCCG
>JBGPAT010000249.1:0-4669 GCA_041480885.1 Anaerolineae bacterium | reverse complement strand
GGTCGGGCTGCCAGTCTAAGCTACGAGCTCCCGCTCCTGGTGCCCAGCCTCTTGACTTGCGTGGGAGATTGGACGGCGCCGGATTGATCTGGACTCCGAGCAGGTCCGACCGCTGTATAATGTTTGTGCAAACGAGGAGTTCTCATGCTGGGTACCCTTGAAAACAGCCCGGCGGCTGCTGTCCGGCAGCGCAATCCGGGTACTGCTCTGGACTTGGATTGGGTTATGGGCGCGCACGTCAACCGCAGCGCCGTGGAGCGCCGAGTCGAATCTTTGCCCAAGCGCAGGTCCGTCAAGAAAGATTGGCAAGCAGCCTGGTTGCTGCGGGCTGTCACATGCATCGATCTCACAACGCTGGCCGGCGACGATACGCCAGGCCGGATTAGAAGGCTGTGCGCCAAGGCGAAACAGCCTCTTCGCCCCGATGTCCAGGCTCGGCTTGGGCTGGAGAGCCAGCAGATCACAGTGGGTGCAGTCTGTGTATATCCCAACCGGGTCAAGGATGCGGTCGAAGCGCTGCGCGGCACGAATATCCCGGTTGCGTCCGTTGCGGCTGGATTCCCCGCGGGCCAGACCCCTATGCCGCAGCGCATCGGCGAGATTGAACAGGCGATCGAAGCTGGCGCACGAGAGATCGACGTCGTGATCTCGCGCGACCACGTTCTGACCGGCGACTGGGCCTCTATGTACGATGAACTCAGGCAGTTCCGCAACACCTGCGGCGAGGCCGCCCACATGAAGACGATTCTGGCAGCTGGGGAGCTGGGCACTCTCAAGCAGGTCTATCAGGCCAGTTTGGTAGCGATGATGGCAGGTTCGGACTTCATCAAGACCTCCACGGGCAAGGAGTCGATCAACGCCACATTGGAGTTCAGCCTGGTGATGACGCGGGCCATTCGAGAGTACATGGACCGCACCGCATTCAAGGTCGGGTTCAAGCCTGCCGGCGGGATCAGCACAGCCAAGCAGACCATTTCGTGGCAGGCGTTGATGAAGGAAGAGCTTGGCGACGAATGGCTGATGCCGGACCTGTTTCGCATCGGAGCCAGCAGCCTGTTGACGGACTTAGAGAGGCAGATCTATCACTACCTGACCGGACACTATGCAGCTCGGCATCATATGCCGATGGGCTAGAGGCATGCCGCCGGTCAGAGTTGGCCGCCAAGCCCGGGGTCGGAAGGTAGTTGCCTGCCTTGCGTGCATCGTGGTCAGCAACTGGAGCTTCTGATGAGCACATTACTTGATGTTTTCAAGACAATGGAGTACGGTCCCGCGCCTGAGTCCTCATCGGCTGTGAAGGCCTGGCTTGAAGAGCACGGGCGCAAATTTGGCCTGTTTATCAATAATGAATGGGTCGTGCCTCGGACCGCCAAGTACTATCCGAGCTATGATCCCTCCAATGGCGAACTGCTGGGAGAGACAGTGCAGGCTGGTCAGAAAGACGTTGATAAGGCCGTGGCCGCGGCGCGCGCCGCTTTTGGGACCTGGAGCAAGACTCCGGGCGTCGTCCGGGCCCGCCGCTTGTACGCCATTGCACGCAATATCCAGAAGCATCACCGTCTGCTGGCGGTCCTCGAGTCAATGGACAATGGCAAGCCCATACGCGAATCACGTGATATCGATGTGCCTTTGCTGGCTCGACACTTCTACTACTATGCGGGCTGGGCGCAGCTCATGGATACCGAACTCCGGGACTACCAGGCCGTCGGCGTGGTTGGGCAGATCATCCCGTGGAATTTCCCTCTGCTAATGCTCGGCTGGAAGATCGCGCCTGCCATCGCAACCGGTAATACCGTTGTGCTCAAGCCCGCCAGTTACACGCGTCTGAGCGCATTGTTGTTCGCCGAGATCGTCGCTGAGGCCGGCCTGCCCCCGGGCGTCGTCAACGTCATCACTGGCAGCAGTACTGCAGGCTCGATGCTCGTGACGCATCCCGACGTGGATAAGATCGCCTTCACGGGCTCCACAGATGTCGGTCGCACGCTGCGCCATCAAACCGCAGGCTCGGGCAAGAAGCTTTCCCTGGAGCTCGGCGGCAAATCACCGTTCGTTGTTTTTGAGGATGCGGACCTGGATGGAGCCGTGGAAGGCGTGGTGGACGCCATCTGGTTCAATCAAGGGCAGGTTTGCTGCGCTGGCTCGCGCCTGCTCGTGCAGGAAAACGTCGCCCCGGAGTTTATCCGAAGACTCAAGATCCGCATGCAGCATATGCGTGTGGGCGATCCACTGGATAAGTGCATCGACATGGGGGCGATTGTAGACAAAACGCAATGGGACACCGTGGATTATTGGGTGAAGACTGGCGTGGCTGAGGGAGGACAACTGTTTCAGCCGGATATCGAGTTGCCCGCCAAGGGGTTATTCTACAAACCGACCCTCATCACAGGCCTCGATCCGGCAGCAGCCACGGTCCAGGAGGAGATCTTCGGCCCGGTGCTTGTCTCGTTGACCTTTCGCACGCCGCAGGAGGCGATCGCCCTCGCCAACAATACGCGATATGGTCTGGCGGCCAGTGTATGGAGCGACAACCTCAATCTTGCACTGGATGTGGCCAGCAAGGTCAAAGCTGGTTCGCTCTGGGTCAATTGCACGAACCTATTTGACGGGGCATCCGGATTTGGTGGCTATCGAGAAAGTGGCTTTGGGAGGGAGGGCGGCCGTGAAGGCCTTTTCGAATATGTACGCCCGAAGTGGATGTCTCGCCCTCGCCCTGGATTCGATGCACCCGCCGAGGGCAAGACCTCGAAGTGGGGGGAGTACGTCCCGGCGAGACCGGCCGGGCCCTCGATCGAGAGGATGAATGGCCGCGGCCTGCCGCGCGTGGACCGCACGCCGAAAATGTACATCGGTGGTAAACAGGTTCGGCCAGACGGACAATATACGTTGGCCGTGCTCAGCCCGGAAGGAAAGATCATCGGGCAGGTCGGCGACGGCAACCGGAAGGATATCCGCGATGCCGTCGAAGCCGCACACGCTGCCCACCTCGCCAAACCTGGCTGGGCAATGCGGCACGGCTTCAATCGATCGCAGATCCTCTACTTCATTGCAGAGAACCTGGACGCCCGCAATGCCGAATTTGTCGACCGCATCCGGGAGCTCACCGGCGAGTTGCGCCGGCCCGCGCAGGCAGAGGTGGACGCGTCTGTGCAGAGACTATTTTCATACGCGGCCTGGGCTGACAAATATGGCGGAACGGTGCAGGAGACGACCCTTCGCGGCATTACAGTGGCTGTCAATGAGCCGATCGGAGTGCTGGGCATCGCCTGCCCGGATGCATATCCGCTGCTAGGCTTTGTCTCGCTGATGGCGCCTGCCATCGCACGGGGGAATACCGTCGTGATGATCCCGAGCCCCAAACACGCCCTGAGCGCAACCGATTTCTATCAGGTCCTGGACACTTCCGATGTGCCACCGGGCGTCGTCAACATCGTGACCGGCGAGCGTGATCATCTGACCAAGACGCTGGTCCAGCACGAGGACGTGGACGCTGTTTGGTATTTTGGAACGGCGGAGGGGAGCTACTATACCGAATATGAGTCTGCCGCAAACATGAAACGCACGTGGGTGGGGTACGGTCTCCCGCGCAATTGGATGGACCGCGAGCAGGGAGAAGGTCACGAGTTCCTGCACGAGGCCACCCAGGTTAAGAATATTTGGGTCCCGACCGGTGAGTAGGGCATTCTTCGCACGAACGCTGGCACTCAGTTGACAGAGGCGTCGAGCATAGTCCGATAGGGGCAACTAAACGTGACCGCACAGGAGATTCGTAGGAAGGACTGGCGTCCCGCCGGATTATTACGGGCCTACACTGTTGCCAGACACCGGCGCCTCTAGGGCAAGCGCCTGCTACCCCCCAACCCCCGCGGGGTGAAGCGCCGTCGTTGCGTAAAGCGATGGCGGGTATGGCGGGGTCCCACTATCCGTGAATTCCTTCAGGTTGCTAGATGCCTTCTACGGCTCACCTTGAGCACCGCAATCTTGGTGCTGTGGTTGAATGGCGAGGGGTCAGCGATCGGCGCGCCGATTGCGGTACCGCCGTACCCGAGGATATCCTCTGGGACGGGGATGAACTCGACAATTTCAAGGCAGCCGTCCTCGCAGAGCAAACTCAGCGTCTGCATGTATGCCCCACCGCTGACGTAAAGGGCGTTGTTGACAGCGACCAGGAAGCCTCCATCGCTGACCAGAGGCCGCACTTTGTTGAGTATGCGAGCGTTTCCGTTGAATTGATCGATCACACCCGTGGATGATGTTGCAAAGCTGGGCGGGTCAACGAAAATACAATCGAACTGTTCATCCGAGCGGCGGTACCGGGCGGTGAATCGAAAAAAGTCGGCTTCGACGAATTCGCCCGGGAGAGCCGGGAAGCCGTTCAGGGCACAGGATGTCTTTCCGACGCTTAGGAATCGGCGATTGCGGTCGAGCTGAACCACGCGACGGGCTCCGCCTGCACGAGCAGCGACACCCAGGCTGCCCGTGTAGGCAAAGGTGTTAAGGACCGTTCTACCCTGCAAATGCTCCAGCGCCCAACGCCGCAAATTCCGTGTATCCAGATAGAAGCTGGAATCCTCGTTAATGGTGAGATCAACTGCATACCAGATTCCATGCTCCTCGATCTTCCTGTCGGGCTGGTCGCCGAAAAGCAACACACCTCGCCTGTCGCGCATCG
>JBGPAT010000248.1:0-4678 GCA_041480885.1 Anaerolineae bacterium | reverse complement strand
GACCTAGGCTGGAGGCTCATCAGCGCAAAACACGCGGAATTGCCCGACGTTCGGATAGCAGTGACAACAGTGAGGCAGTCGTGCGCCCTGGACAAGGTGCGACTAGGACGTGCACAGGCAGCCCGGATAGTCGGCACGAGTATAATCGAAGTACTGAGTCGAAGGGAGATCTATGGCATCGAAGATCGCAATCATCGGCTTGGGACAGATCGGCGCGTCGATTGGCTTGGCGCTGAAAGAGAAATCGGGTTTGCCGGAGGTTTTGGGCTCCGACAAGGATGCTGCGGTGGCCAGCGCGGCGGAAGGCTTGGGCGCAGTCGACAAGATCGTCCGCCCCACGGATGCGGTGAAGGAGGCGGACGTGGTGGTTTTGTGCCTCCCGCTGAGCGAAATGCAAGGAGTCCTCAAGCGCATTTGTCCATTTCTCAAGGAGGAAGCCGTGCTGATGGACACGGCACCGATAAAAAGCCCCGTCACCGGCTGGGTGACGGAGTTGCTGCCACCCAAGCGTTTCTACCTAGGGCTTGTACCGGCAGTGACTGTCCAAGCGTTGGGGTCGCCCGAGACGGGTATCAAAGGTGCACGGGCGGACTTGTTCCGACGAACCGTGATGGTTGTCAGTGCACCTCCCAACACTCCAGCGGAAGTGGAACAGCTGGGCATCAACTTCGCCTCCTTGCTGGGCGCAAAGGCGTTGCTGGCTGATTTTGCCGAATCAGATGGACTGATGACCTCGATACACCTGCTGCCGCAACTCGTAGCAGCTGCGCTGTTGGATGCGTGCGTGGATGCGCCCGGTTGGCTAGAGGCTCGCAAAATAGCGGGGCGCCCCTTCGCAGGCGTGACTGGCGGATTGGCTTATTATGATGATCCTCGATCGTTGCAGGCGGCGGCATCGGCAAACCCGACGACCGCAGTGCACGCCCTGGACGTGGTCATTGCCTCGCTCAAGGGCTTGCGGGATGATATCAATGGACGAGACGGAGAGAGCGTAGGTGAAAGACTATTGCACAGTTTCGAGTCCCGGGAGCGCTGGCTGACAGAACGCGAGAGCGCCGAATGGCTGAAGGAGGGCGGCAGCCCTCTGGAAGTGCCGGCGGCAGGCGAACAAGTCATGCAAATGCTGTTCGGCAGCCGAATAGCGGACCGCAACAAGAAGGCGAAGTCGGCGGGCTGGGTGCCTTCGCCGCCGAAGAAAGCAAAGGACTAGTGACGCGGTCAGAGCGAGCAGTAGGGAGTCCGACCTCCTGCTATTGCTACGTGGTGCAGTGCTCCGATGGTTCCTTCTACACCGGCTGGACCACGAATCCGCGAGAACGAGTCAAGGCCCATAATGGCGGAAGAGGCGCGCGATACACGCGCGCGCGTCGACCCGTGCATTTGGTCTTCCTCGAACCTCAGGTTGATCGATCGTCGGCGATGAAAAGAGAGCGCTGCATCAAATCGATGAGACGTTCGCAGAAACTGCGTTTGATAAAGCACATGGCTGCTTCTTCCACATTCGGAGAGGAGACGAGCAGCCACAAGCGCCGGGTCGACCGGCGATGCTCTAGGGGGGGATCAAGCAGTAAACAAGGGCAAGTGCCCTAGCGCCACAATCTGTTGCCACTTCGAACGTTCACCCTCGGTCAGGATGGCGGCCTCTTTGACCACCGTGGCACCCGCTCTCTCGATCACCATCCGCATGCCCTGCAGCGTAGAGCCAGTGCTGATGACGTCGTCCAGGATGATGACTTTCTTCCCTTTCAGGAGTTCGCGGTCCTTCTCATCCAGGACCAACCTCTGGGGCTGCCCGGTGGTGATGGACAGTGTTTCGGCCTGGAGCGCGTCGCCCATATAGGGCTTGTAGGTCTTGCGCAGGACAACGTACGGCTTTTTCATCTCCACAGAGAGAGCATGGGCCAGAGGGATGGATTTTGCCTCAGCAGTCACAAGGACATCAAACGTGATGCCTCGCAATTGCCCTCCCAGATGATGCGCACAAGCCTGCACCAATTCGGTATCGCCCAAGATGTTAAGAATCGCGATTCGCAACCCGGGCTTGATCTCAAACAGTCGCAGCTGGCGCTGCAGTCCTGCAATTTCGATCGAATAGGTCTCACGGGGTGTCATGGCTTCCCTCCCGCAGGCGAACACGTATGCGCCGGAAGTCTATCACACATCGCGCAAAGAAGTGCGTGGCTCTGCGTGCGGTATAATCCCGAATGACCACTCACGAGAAGAGTCTGGGCCGTTAATACCGGGACACGATCGTTACAGCATGCCAGCCGATCTAAGACTCAATGATGCGCTGCGACTACGCAAGCCGCATCCGTGCGGATCTTTTGAGTGGACGGTTGTGCGGCTTGGCGCCGACATCGGCATTGAATGCCACGGATGTCATCACCGGGTGATGCTGACGCGCCGCGAGCTGGCGAAACGTATGAAAGCCAACCTGACCAGAAGAGATGAACAACAAGCATCGTAAGAAGCCGCACGTCGTGTTCTTTTTTTCGGATACTGGAGGAGGACACCGGTCCGCGGCGGAAGCGATCATCGAAGCCATGCAGTTTGAGTATGGAGATTCGTTCACTGTCGAGATGGTGGACTTCTTCAGGGACTATATGCCGGGGCTGCTGAGCAAAATGCCCGAGCTGTATCCGGAAATGGTGAAGGCCAAGGGGCTGTGGCAGGCCTCATTCTATGCGACCAATGGGCGCGCCCAAGCGCGTGTGGTGACTGCCTCGCTATGGCCGGTGGTCCGTGCGCCCATCCGGAAGCTTGTTCGTAATCATCCGGCCGACCTGGTCGTCACGGTTCATCCGCTGGCGAATACGTTCGCCCTAAGGGCGCTGGGGGCCAGGCGTCCCCCGTTCTACACGGTGGTGACCGACCTCGTCACGACGCACGCGTTGTGGTTCGACACGCGTGCGGACCGTATCCTGGTTCCGACAGAGCTGGCGAAGGAACGGGCTATCGAATGCCATATGCCACCTGAAAGAGTCGAGGTGGTGGGACTGCCGGTGGCGGAACGCTACTGCGCGCCCGCCGGCAATAAGGCGTCGCTGCGACGGCAACTTGGCTGGCCGCTGGAGAAGCCAATCGCGCTGGTCGTGGGGGGCGGAGATGGCATGGGACCGATGGCCAAGACGGCGCGCGCGATCGACGATTCGGGTCTGGACCTCGGGCTCGTGCTAATCTGCGGGCGCAACGAGAAGCTGCGAGCTTGGTTCAAGGCTCAGACTTGGGAGAACCCGACTTTCGTCCACGGTTTCACGCGTGAAATGCCTGAGTTCATGAGGGCGGCGGACGTCATTATTACGAAGGCCGGACCGGGGACAATCGCGGAGGCCATGAACGCGAGCCTGCCGATCATACTGTATTGGAAGATCGCCGGACAAGAGGACGGGAACGTGACCTTCGTTGAATCCGAAGGTGTCGGGGTGTGGGCGCCGAAGCCTCAACTTGTCGTGCGCGCGTTGACGCGCTGGTTCTGCCGGCCGAGCGAGCGCGAGCAAGTGATGGAAAATGCACGCCTGGCGGCAAAGCCTGATTCTGCGCACGTCGTGGCGCGCATCCTGGGACAACGTCTGCACCTGGTCTATGAAAAAGCCGAGGACGCCATATTGCTGTGAGTATTGAGGTCCAGCAACGAACCGGCTGGCCGCGACGGAAATAGGAGCGCCTAAAAAGCCAACGCTCCGAAGGGGGCTGGTGACCGTGACTTGCCGCGAGCTAGTCGCTGACGTATAATCCGTGCGTGCCCATCCTCGATGAACACAGTTTTGATCTCTTTAGCCGCAGTCCGGAACAAACCAGACGCATCGGAGCGCGGCTTGGATCTGTAATCGGCCCCGGTGATCTAGTTTGTCTTCAGGGCGAGTTGGGCTCCGGCAAAACGACCCTGGTGCAAGGAGTCGCACAGGGCTGGGGTTCGCTGGACGGCGTCACAAGTCCGACATTCATTCTCGTCAACGAATACCGGCGTCCCGACGGCGCTTGTGTATTTCACATGGACGCCTATCGGCTGGAATCTGAGGCCGAGGCCGCCGAGCTGGATATTGACCGGATGCTGACCGAAGGGGCCTTGATCGTGGAGTGGCCCGAGCGTGTCCAGACGGCGCTGCCCTCACAGGAGCTGCGCATCGTGCTGGACCATGTGGAAGAGGAGCAGCGCCAGATGCGCTTCAGGGCGCAGGGCCCGCGGTACGATCATATCGTGACTGAGCTGCAGCACATGCTATTCGGAGTTGCGTGATGCTGCTGGCGGTGGATACCTCGACCGCGCAGATCGGCGTGGCCCTGTGCGATGACGATCGAGTCATCGCCGAATCGATCTGGTACAGTCACCAGCATCACACCATTGAACTGGCACCGGCAATTGCCGGAGTTCTTGAGCATGCCGGCATGGACCTCGATGATGTGGAGGCGCTGGCAATCGCGATCGGGCCGGGCTCCTTCACGGCACTACGAGTGGGGCTGGCACTGATCAAAGGCCTGGCACTGGCGCGGAAACTACCGGTCATTGGAGTCCCCACGCTGGATGTGCTAGCAGCTGCACAGCCGACAACGAACATGCCACTTGCAGCGGTGCTGCAGGCAGGACGCGGGAGGATCGCGCTTGCCTGGTACCGAAGCGCGACTTCCGACGGCCAGGGAAAACAGCCTGAAGGGAGGGAACGGCAGCGCACCTGGAAGT
>JBGPAT010000247.1:0-4680 GCA_041480885.1 Anaerolineae bacterium | reverse complement strand
TGCTTCCAATCATCGTGCATCTAATGGCCGACCGCCCGGAAGAGACCAGGGAAATGGTGATCTCCCTGGAGGGCATTGACAATGTGATGGCGGTCGAACTGGGATTCGCGCCGCTTCTGTCAGACGATATCGTCTTGCTTGCGGTCGAGATGTTACTTGGGGAACTCCCGCTCGTGATCTGCCTGTCATCTGAGCAAGTACTTCGTCTGGGTCCGCGCATCGTGGAGGCCGGTGGAGCAGCGATCAGCCTCGCCGCGCCACGAGGCACCCTGGTTTGCGATGGCTCGGCGATCTCAGGGCGGCTGCTTGGGCCTTCCTTGTTCCCACAAGCTCTGGATCTCGTTTACAGTGCCGCCAAGCTCGGACTTCCCATCATCGGCAGCAGAGGGGTATTCTCCGCGCGTGACGCGGAGACCATGCTGCAGGCAGGCGCGCTGGCTGTTCAAATCGATGCACAACTGTGGCTGCCCTAAGAATAAGACAAGAGCCCCGTCAAAGTGACGGGGCTCTTTGGTCGTGTCAGGGAACTATTACACGATTCTGACAGCGGCTGCCTGCAAACCCTTGGGGCCCTTTTCGATGGTGAATTCCACCTTCTGGCCTTCCTGGAGATTGCGGAAGCCTTCGCCTTCGATCGCGCTGTAGTGCACAAAGACATCCGGTCCGCCCTCGCGAGCGAGGAAACCATAGCCTTTGTCACCGTTGAACCATTTGACCGTACCGACGACACGTTCTGACATTTTTGCCTCCTTAGGCAAGTAGATTTGAGTGATGTAGTACGTTTTTCATCGGCGGTCAAAAAAAACGGCACAAAGCAGTTCTGCTTTGAGCCGTCGCTTTGCTTCCAACGAAAACCTACTTGCATCCTACGAAGTGGAATGTTAGCAGTAAATACCGATTAAGTCAAGAGGGATTCCCCTACAAGCGCTCCAGCCAGATCGTCACGGGCCCGTCATTATGAATCTCCACCAGCATGTGCTCGCCAAAGGCCCCTGCCAGGGTAGGGACACCTTGGGCTTGCAGAAGCTCGATAAGGCGGGTCACCAGCGGCGCCGCCACGTCCGGAGAAGCTGCGGCCGTGAAGGAGGGACGGCGGCCCTTGGCGGCATCAGCATACAGGGTGAACTGCGAAACCACGATGGCTGCGCCGCCCACGTCCAGCAGGGAAAGATTCATCTTACCGTGCTGATCCTGAAAAATGCGGAGCGCTGCAACCTTATCCGCAAGAAATCGAGCCTGTTCCTCCCCGTCGCCTTCACCAACACCTACCAGTATCAAGAGACCTTTTCCAATCTCGGCAACTTCCCGGCCATTGACGCTGACTCGGGCTTGAGAGACGCGCTGCACAACGATACGCATGTTTTCGACTCGTTGGGTTTCGGGGACGGCCCACCAGGCGTCGGCTGGTGCTGTCAAGCTACCGCGCCGCTCAGGGCAATTTCACGGCAGCTCTGACCTCCCGCATCGTCTCGCGGGCGATCTTGCGGGCACGCTCGGCACCATCCTCAAGCACTTCAGTGACGGCGCTCGGCTTCGAGGCAATTTCCCCGCGACGCGCCCGGAAAGCCTCGAGGTGAGCATTCAGATTCTTCGCGAACAACGTCTTGCATTCTACGCACCCGATCCCGGCTTTACGACATTCGACGTTCACCATGTCGATGTCGGCTTGTGGTGAGAAGACCTTGTGCATCGTAAACACGTTGCAAATATCTGGATTGCCCGGGTCGGTCCGCAGGATGCGCCGGGGATCTGTGGTCATCTTCAAGATGCGCTGCCTGGTCTCCGCAGGTGTGGCGGCGAGTTCGATCTGGTTATGCAGACTCTTGCTCATCTTCTCCACGCCGTCGATGCCCAGCACTTTCGGGACCTCGGTCATCTTCATCTCGGGTTCGATCAGGACCTTTGTGGCGAAACGATGATTGAACGAGCGCACGATCTCTCGGGCGAATTCCAGGTGGGGCGCCTGATCGATCCCAACCGGCACCAGATTGGATTTGTACAGCACAATGTCGGCCGTCATTAGAACAGGGTAGCCCACCAGTCCATAGTTCACATTGTCGGGTTGCTGTCGAATCTTTTCCTTGAAAGTGGGGAGTTCCGTCAACTTGCCGAGCGGTGTGACCATTGAAAGGATCATGTGGAGCTCTGTCACCTCGGGAACATGGCTCTGCACGAACATGATCGATTCCTCGGGCCGGATGCCAGCCGCCAGCCAATCGAGTGCCATCTCGTAGGTGTTTTTTCCGAGATCCACGGTGTCTTCAACTGTCGTAAGCGCGTGCAAGTCGACGATGCAGTAAACACAGTCGTAGTCGTCCTGCAGGGCCACGTAGTTCCTGATCGCCCCCAGGTAGTTGCCAAGGTGCTGGCGCCCCGTGGGGCGGGCTCCTGAGAATACACGTCCTTTTTTCGGCATCAGCTGTTTTCAATCATCTGGTTGACCAGGCCCACGATCTCACCTGCGTTCGCGTGCCGCTTGGTCTCCAGCTTGGAGTAGATAAGCTTCTGATTCACGGTGACCTCAAAACGCCCCCCGTCCGAGGGAATCAAGGCCATCACCTCGACTAGGTGCTCGAACTGTTTAAGCAGATCATTTGCCAGGCCCACGGCCCGGTCAGTGTAGTGTCAGACCGCGCAATAGACGATTTCAATTCTCAGCATGGGCCTTCCCCGGTCTTGAGCCCGCGGTTCACGGAGCCGCATCTGCGGCGCCCGGCAGCAGGCAAAGATTGTTAGAAAATTATAACATGCAGCTCCCGGTACTATGCATGCGCCGTCAGCTGGGATATAATCCGTTCGGTTCATTGGCGTACGAAGCAAGGAGAAAGTAATGCCCGTCTATGCTTATCGTTGCGAATCCTGCGGGGTTCAGTTTGAGCGCCACCAATCCTTCAGCGAAGCGCCTCTCAAGATCTGCCCGGAATGCCGCAGGAAGACCCTGAAGAAGGTCATCTCGCCGGTAGGCGTGGTGTTCAAGGGTTCAGGTTTCTATTCCACCGATCACAGGCCCACCTCTGGCTCAAGTTCCGCGGCCACTGCGAGCAATGTCGAGAAAAAGGAAGAGAAAAAAGAAGCGGCCAAGGATGCCAAGTCCACCCCGACCGCTGAGAAAAGCGAATAGTCAGCGCACGAGGCGCTAGAGCAATCAAACCGCCGGCGATAGCTCGCCGGCGGTTTTGTTAAACTCAAGAAGAGGCTCGGGAAACTCGCGGCTGCCTGTGGATCCAGATTGAAGCTGCCAACAACGGCAGGAAAGCCAAGGCCGCGCCGACATAGGCCATTACGGAGAAACCGAGCGCCGCAAGGATGAATCCGCTGGATAGACTGCCCACCGCAGAAACCAGTCCAACCAGCAGATCATTCAAGCCCTGCGTTCGCGCGCGTTCCGGCGGGGCAAGCTGGTCGGCCAACCGGGTCGAGCCGCCCACAGAGAAGAGATTCGAACCAAGGCCAAGCAGGAACAGAGCCAACCCCAGGGGAAGAACGTCCGGGGAAATCGGCGCGGCGAGGCAGAGCAACCGGGTCCGGTGCCCGCATCCTGCCGCCCCGTCCTGAGCGCAGCGAAGGAAGGCACAGGTGCACCTCAAATCTAACGACCGCTGGTGCGGTTCCTACCCAAGACGATTCTGGTCACTGGCAGTAGCGCGGCAAGTGGAGCCGCGAACCTACCCGCGCTGGATCCGGTGCAGCGTACCTGCATGCCACGATTGCCAGTTGCACCCCCCAGATCCAAACAGCATCAACCGGATATCATGCAGGGTAGATCGTGTAGCAACGCGGCTGCCTCAGAATCGCGGCGAAGCCATGTGCCACATCGGTGTTGCCTCATCTGCCAGCCTAGCTGTGCTCCAACAGGTCGAGCATTGCATAGTAGGCGGGCTTGGGGTTGTAGCGCTTGTCGAAGATGAAACCATTCCCGTAGCCGGGCCAGGGCTGATCACCGTGATACTTGTCCGTTGCTCCCTGGCATTGGAACAAAATCACGTTCTCGTTGCGCAGCGCGAGTTTCAGCAAACCCGCAAAGTATTCAGCCTGCCACTGCAATCGCTTTTCATATTCCGTCCTGCCGGCGGGAGTGGTGAGATCAGCGCCGGCGACTTTGATCTGGCCTTCCACCTCCGTGAAGGCCACCTTCAAGCCCCTGGCTGCATAGCGCTTGACGTTCAGATCCACGTTTCCAAGATAGGTATCCAGGTCTTCCTTGGCTGCGCTCTCATATGTGAAGGGAATAGCCCGTGCGAAAAAAAGTTTTCCGTCGGGATCGATGAAGTTGTGCAGTTGCCAGCCAACGCCATCGATGGGGATACCTTCGTCCTGCAGCCCGGAAGCAAACTCAAAGAGGTACTCGGATTTCTTCAGGCCGATCTCTTCATCCTCGAAATCATTCAACAGGAGCGTGGCGCCTGGATCTACCTCCCTGGCTTTCACGAATGCGGCCTTAATGATGGAGGAATCGGTCGTGTTTCCCGCCCAAGGGGAGTAATCCCACTCGGTCCCGCCCCATTGGTTCACACCGATTGGATTCCGCCTGTTTCTTAGTCCGGAGTTCCCATATTCAATGCTTTGTATGGCTTCGTTGAACAACAGCCAGATGGGATTCTGGCCCTTGGTGTATCGCAAGTCCTTCTCGATGTGATAAAGCAACAGCTCCCTGGTGGCATCGGGGAAGGCGAGATCCCG
>JBGPAT010000246.1:0-4715 GCA_041480885.1 Anaerolineae bacterium | reverse complement strand
GCAGTAAACGCCTTGATGGAGGGAATGAAACCCATGAAAAACCACGCGATCGGGAAGAGCAAGACGTAGAGGATGCCCGCGATCCCAGCTGAGGCGCCACCCAAGGCGAACGTGAAAACGATTACATTGTCCACGTCGATGCCCATCAGTCCGGCAGCCTCTTTGTCTTCAGAGACGGCGCGCATGGCCTTGCCGATTTTCGTCCATTGGACCACTGAATAGAGGACGACCATCATGATCAAGGCGCCGGCAATCACCACAATCTGTGAATGGAAAACGTTGACGCCGAAGAAATTCACTGTGCCCTTGAGGCTCTGCAGCGTGGGGTAGGCCTGAAAGCCCGCCCCGTACAAGCCGCGAAAAGTGTACTGCAGGAAGAAGGAGGCGCCGATGGCCGTGATCAGCGGCACCAAGCGCGGCGCGGTCCGCAAGGGCCGATAGGCGATGCGCTCCAGAAGTATGGCGACACCGGCCGATACGGCCGCGGCCAGCAGGGTGACCATCAGCATGCCCAGAACCGGATGTTGATCCATATAGCCGGAGCGTGTCAATGCATCCGCAAGAAACACTGCCGTGAACGGACCGCTCATGAAAACTTCGCTGTGGGCAAAATTGATCATTTTCAAGATGCCATAGACGAGCGTGTAGCCCATAGCGATCAACGCGTACACACCTCCCAATGCAAGCCCACGGATGGTCAGATCAAGCCAGACCGTCGCGGTGTATTTTCCGGATAGGAGGGTCTTAATGGTGCCGACTACCACGACGACCGCGATGGCCAGGCCGATCAGCCAGACCACGACATCGATAAACGTGACACGCTGCCGCCAATGTCGAAGCATCTTTGGCCTCCTGTGTTTGGTTCCTGTTTTGTTGGAGTGATTTGAAGGAGGGGCGAGGTCAACTTCGCCCCTCCTCATCATGCGCTATTGACCGGGATGCCAGATCAACTCAGGCGGGTAAGCGCCCTTGTGGTACTGGTAGACGCCGATCACAGGGTTGGCGCAGTCACCCGTAGGGGTGCAGGTGAGCACGCCGGTCAGGCCCTGGAAGTTCGCGGTGGCAAACATCGCATCGCGCAGTGCCTGGCGGCCGATCTGAAGTGAGCCGTCAGCATTCTTGACGGCGACCTTCCCAATGGCAGCCGCGATCATGTTGAATGCATCGTAGGCATGGGCATGGAAGATGCTGATCGGGACGGTGCCGAATTTAGCCTTGTATTTCGCCACGAAGGCATCGTAAGCCGCACCGGTAACCAGCGGGCTCGATACGCGGAAGCCCTCGACATAGTCACCCGCGCCCTTGGTGACGTCCGGGGAGAATAAGCCGTCGGCCCCCATCAGGAATATCTGGCTGAAGGTCGTGTCACTGCTCTTCCGAACCTGCTGGATGATCAGTGGGCCAGCCGGCAGGAAGATCGGGAAGTAGATCATCTCTGGCTTGTCGGCGGCAATGTCAGCCAGCACCGAGGACATATCGGTCTGGTTCGGGTCGACGGCGCTCTGCTTGGTAATGGTGCCGCCCAGCTTCTTGAAGTTGTCAGCAAAGACCTGCTGCAGCTTGTCAGCATAGAGCGAGCCATCATTGATCGTGGCGGCGCTCTTGACCTTCAGGACATCGAAGGCATACTGAGCCGCGACCGCGCCTTGGACCTTGTCGTTGTGGGCAGTGCGCAGATAGCCAGGGAAGTTGTTCGCGTTGCCCGCTTCGGTCAGGTCAGGGGCTGTGTTGGAGGGCGAAATAGTGACGAACCCGGCCTTAGAGAGCAGGGGCTCAGCCGCACGGGCTTCGCTTGAGCAGGACGTGCCAATGACTGCCACGATGGTCGTGTCCGCAGCCAGTTTCGTGCCAGCGGTCTGGCCTGGGCCGGCATCGCAGCCGCCGTCCTCGCCGTCAAACTTGACGGTGTGACCCAGGATCTTGCCGCCAGCATCGTCGATCGCGATCTCAATGCCGTTGCGGGAGTCAACGCCCAGGGTCTCATTAGGGCCGGAAACGACTAGCAAGTACGCAATGTGGATTGGGTCGTTGGCGCCAACATTCACGCAGCCGATCTTGTCGGTGCAGGTGGCAGCAGCAGGGGCGCCGCCGCAGGCCGCCAGCAGCATGCTGGTGGCAACCATGATTGACATCAAAACAAACGTTCGTTTGGACATTCTTACTCCTCCGAAAAATGGTTGGACCTTGGGCCCGCCTACGGCAGAATTACCTGTGGCGGGCAAAGTGGAACTCAGCTGACAAAGCTATGGTGATGTCGATGTCACCTCCTTCCGGGCCACGCCGTGAACTGGACATGCGCACTTATACAGAAAGCCGCGAGCGCCTTCCACGATTTCATGGATTATCTCGCGGCTTCCAGAGGACGCTAAAGGTATGTTCCCGCTTTCACGATGAGCCTGACTAATCATAATTCATTTCTGGAGTAGGTCAAGTGCCTCTGTCTAGACTTGCCGTGAGGGCACGCAACGGGCGGGCTGGTTGTGCTCCACGCAATGCCGACCGTACATGTCCGTATTTCTAGAGTATTGGAAACAACCAGTGGTGGTGCTAGAGGGTCGCGGCTCGCGCGATTCCGCGGCGAGGTTCGGGCGGGCGCTGCAAGTCGCAATGTGCCGTCTCGTTTTCCATAATGGGGGTCCCCAGAACCTGGGAAAGGGCAGGTGACTCGCAAGGTTACGGCCAAGCGGGGTCAACCTAGGGAAAAGTCTGGTTCAGCCAGTCCAGCGGGTTCACTTGAATACCATCAACCCAGAAGTCGAGGTGAAGGTGCGGGCCGGTAACACGCCCCGTGCCGCCGATCTTGCCAATCACCTGCCCAGCTTTCACCTGCTGGCCGACGGACACGTAGATTGCATCTTGATGAAAATAGCCGGTGTATACGCCCCAGCCATGATCGATGAAGGTAGCGTTGCCGCGAACATTCAGCGCGCCGGCAAAGACGACGACACCGGGAGCGGCCGCATAGATCTCAAATGGATGATCCACGGAACAAATCCCGTAGTCGACGCCAGAGTGGAAGTAGACGTAGTCACTCCCGTTGAAGGAGCGCCGCACGCCGAACCAGTCCTTGATGCAGTAGGGTAGGCTTACCGGAAGCCTGAATTCGCCTGTCCAGTATTTGTGGTCCGTCACTGGTGCCGTGATGGATTGGACTTGCCGGTCTTCAGGCCCTGTGACCGCTGGATCGATGGTCTCGGCCGGCACGGACAATGCCTCCTTCAGGAAGCCTCCAGATACGACCAGGACTAGTTGCTGGAACGACTGTCTGCTTCCGTCGGCGGAAGTCGCATCGAGCTGCAGCGGATACACTCCCGGGGCGAGCATGGCGTGGATACCCTGCAGCGCAACCTGACGTCCATCGCCCATCGGGAAGAAATGCAGAGCATAATCCCCAAGGAAGCCGCTCAGCGTTTCTCCCTCTGCCGGCTGGACGATGATCTCAGCCGTTGAGCCCTGCTTGAACGGAAGGGAGGGAATCTCAGCACTGACGAATGCCGGAGGCAGGCCGCTCGCAGCCGGGCTTGAGGTGCTGGTCCCCTCCGCGTAAAGGATATCTCCGGGCACGCCGTCCCAGGTGCCATTGAGGTCGTTGAGCGAAGCGAGCGTCCAGGCGTCCGTGCCTTGCGTGATGGCAAGCTCCAGCAGGGACTGCCGGTCACCGGGCGTGATCCGATTTGCCAGGTCGACCGAATTGTCTTGCTTGGGAACGATCATGCCCGCTCCCACGTAGAATTCTGTCGGACTCACGACGCGATTCAGGCGGCGGAGCAAGTCGCCGGGGATCTGGGTGCGCCTCACCAAGCCATGAAAGGAGTCGCCGAAAGCAATGATCTCGGTGTCGAGGACGCCCGAGACACCCCGCAGGCCGGGAATAGTAAGTCGCTGGCCCACGGCCAACAGATTGGGATTGCTGATGTTATTAGCGGCCATCAGATCATTGATGGACACATTGAAGCGTTGTGCGATCCCGGAAAGGGACTCGAGCGGCTGAACAATGTAGATTGGGCCGGGCGGGGCGGGTGTCTGTGCCGCCACAGAACGAGGGATGGACAACAACCCGAGGGCGACAAGCAGGACGAACGCGCGCCTAAACATGCTGAAATTCCAACTTGTGGCCGATGTCAAGTGCATTGATATGGTCCGGATGTACTTCCAGCACGTAACGAGCGGCTCTGGCGGGAATGTAGGCTGGCCGCCAGGATTTGGCCGTGGTCTTGTCCACGACTTCCTTGTTTGAATCTATCCAGAAAATGGCCAGGTCAAACGGAACGAAGAGCATATGGATGGACGAATCGAGTCGCGATTCGCGAGGCATGATCAGGAGCAAGCCCTGATCGCGGGGCAGGCTCGGCCGGAACATGACGCCGCGCAGCCTGCACGCAAAGGACTCGCACACCCTTATCCGCGCGGGAATTCTGGTCCGGGTACTTGTGTCTTCGACTGTGATGAAAGAAGACATGTTTGGCTCAGAGGATGCGACGCGCCGGTTGGCTGGCCGGAGAGGTCCGCCGCTCACCTCAGGTTCGAGCCTCGGGGCCCAGCCACTTTCTCGGAACCCACTCGGTTAAGTCTCGGCAATAGTCGTCGGGGGCTGAACGGCCCGCAAGCAGGTCCGGCGCCCGTCGTTCCCCCCTAAGATCAAATCCGTCCGAGCCGAGGATGAGGAGAATACGTGCGATCATCCCTGCATCTTCCCAAATAAACAGCATGTGTCT
>JBGPAT010000245.1:0-4723 GCA_041480885.1 Anaerolineae bacterium | reverse complement strand
GACGTTCCTACGCAATCGGAGATGACCGGGAATGATAATGGTTGCGGAGATTAGTGGTTAGTGGAGAGTAGCTAGTGCCCAGAAGCTAGTCGCCTGCGGCGGCAACCGGTTGGTCAGTCCCGAGCAGTAAGCGTTCCTCCAGCGCTTACTGCTCGGGCGTCTTAAATGCCCGCCTGGAGACGCCGGATGCCCAGATCGTGAGCCCGCGAAGTGGTCGGAGTGGGAGATGGGTTAGAATAGAAGCCGTGACAGCACCTCTGCCCCTCCGCAGTAGAGATCACGAATCGTACCAGCAACACCGCCGGCAAATGTGGGCCCAAATCGTGGTGCCCGTCATCGCCGCGGCGCTGCTCTTCCTGACAGCCAGCACGTTGGTTA
Source organism: Anaerolineae bacterium (assembly GCA_041480885.1). GTDB lineage: Bacteria > Chloroflexota > Anaerolineae > Anaerolineales > Villigracilaceae > Fen-1038. The sequence continues at coordinate 4,345 of JBGPAT010000245.1, read as the reverse complement.
CAATGGCAACCTTGAACAACGCTGCGGACGTCAGCCGGTGGGCGGCAATTTCGACGATCTGGTTCGTCATTCCAGCCGTCTTTGCCGGCCTGATCGTTCTGGTGCTACTGGTCGCGATGATCTATCTGGCGGCGCTAGTCACCGGCCTGATCCCAACCTACTCATATCGCGCACAGCGAGTGAGCCGGGCCGTTGCGGCCGGGGCCAGAAGTGCGGCCGAGATGGCGCGCCGGCCGGCGCTCATCGTACGGGCGATAGGCGGGCTCATGAGATCCGGCTTACGAAGGGCGCGGGAAAGGATGCAGCTGTGATGGATAATCGAAGCCGGACAATATTCCTTGGAATACTCATTGGAGCTGCGACGGGCCTCGTGGCGGCTATGCTTTTGAACCGCCGGGCGGTGAAGGACGAGCGGACGACCGCAATTACGGCAGGCGAGGGTTTGAAGCTCGGTGCACTCGTATTCGGACTGCTCAGGACAATCTCGACGTTGGGGGAGGACGAGCAGAAGCGATGAGCAAGCAGGCGCCGCCGGGCATCAGCGCCGTGTCGGCGTGCCTGGTAGTGGAAAGCATTGAGGATGAACTGGAGTTCCTCAGCGGGGCCTTCGGGGCATCCATCAGGGATCAGCGCAGGGATCCGCAGGGACGCATCTCGCAGGCGGAAGCCCAAATCGGCGACAGCACCGTAGTCCTACGCCTTGCTCAAGAGGGCCGGCCGACGACCCAGAGCATGCTTTATGTGTGGATGGGAAACGTCGAGGAGGCTTACAAGCAAGCTCTCGAACAGGGGGCCACGCCCGTGGAAGAACCCAAAGACGGGTCGTACGGCAGCCGCGAGGCTGCGATCAAAGATTCCCAGGGAAATACCTGGTGGCTGGCCCAAGAGATTCGCAAGCTATCCAACAAAGAAGTCGAACGGCGATTGGCCGGGCAGCGCAAGTCAAGGCTCTGAGCAAAGATGCGGCGGTCGCAGACTGCATAGGTTCGGCTCTGCCGATTGGCCACCCGTCTCATTTCTCAATTCGCCCAATTCGGATTTGTCAACGGCCTCGGAGCACCGGGGTTGAAAGTACTCAATTCAGGGTGTAAGGGATCAATTGAACTGGCGGCGCGCGTTGAGGATCAAGGAGGATTGACGCCCATCCCTCAAGCTGAGATTCTTCCCTTCAAATCCGCAGGCCCGAACGGGCCCGGCTCTGCCATCAAGGCCGTGGCCTGTTCCACTTTCTTCCATACATTCCACAGCAGCACCCCACGCAGTCGGCCCTTGGCCAGATAGTAGACCACGCCCCTCTGAAATGGTTCCTGCCAGTCGGAGATCGTTTGCAGTTGGCTGCTCAACTCACCGACAGCCTCGTAGCCAAACTCAAACAGGTCAGAATAGAAATACGGCGTGTGTATGTACGGCTCGCCGGCGCCGGCCATGTTGCGCCCGGCCTGCTTGCCCATCATGAGCGCATTATCCTCATGTTCGACCCGGATATGTCTGCCCAAGACGGCGTCTGGATAGAGGGCTACATCGCCGGCAGCATACACCTCAGCTGCCGAGGTGCGCTGATGGTCATCCACAACGATGCCGTTGTGAATCCTGATACTTGCCAAGCGGGCGACATCAAGGTTCGGACGGATCCCGATTCCTGCCACTACCCCGTCGACTTCGTATTCACGCCCACCTTGAGTACTAACCAGGAGGCAATTGCCTTTTTCGTCAACCGCGGCCACCGAATCGCCAGGGACGACGTCAATCTCTTTTTGGCGGTAGAAGTCGTTCAAGTGCAGGGAGAGTTCGGGGGGATACGCGCTTTCTCCAATGGAGTGGCCCGGGAAGACCATCGTGACGTCTTTGCCTTGCATTTTCAGGGCAGCGGCGATCTCGGTGCCGATGAAGCCTCCGCCGATCACGAGGAAACGCTGCCGGGCTTCGGCCAATGCGCGGAGACGTTCGTAGTCCCGCAACGTCCGATAGTAGATGATGTGGTCGTTGCCAAACGGCAGCCGATTGGGCGAGCCGCCCGTGGCAAGCAGCAATTTGCTGTATGTATATTCCTCGCGACGATCGTCACGGACGAGTCTGCTCGCGGGGTCAAGACCGGTCGCCGCGCGACCGAGATGTAGGTCGACACCCAATTTGCCCGTACCGCACCAAATCTTCTCGAACGGGCGACCCTTCCACATGCCTTTGCTCAGGGGCGGCCGGTTGTATGGAGGGTCGGCTTCGTTTCCGATCAAGCCAATTGAGCCCGTAGGATCGATTTCGCGGATGCCGCGCACTGCCGCGTCGGCGGTCATGCCGCCGCCGATAATGAGGTACATGTAGCGCTTCATGTGTGGACTCCTCGGAATGAAGTGATTGGCTTTGTCGGTCGAATTCCAGCATGGCAGGGTGCGCGTTCTGAGCAGCGCGGGCAAGATGCAGTTCTTTGGAAGGCGAGGGGGCCTCTTGTCTCCCAGTACGCGCCATGAATGAATTGGGGCGTCCGAAAGTTTCCATCGTGATCAGACTACCTTGTAGCACACCAAGCCCTTGAGATAGGTGCCCTCCGGGAAGCCAAGCGAAACGGGGTGATCAGGTGCCTGCCCCAGACGGGCAATAATGCGCGCCTCGACGCTGGCATCCACGGCGGACGCAGCGACAATCTTCTGGAACAGGGCCGCGTCAACGCCCGCGGAACAGGAAAAGGTTACAAGGATCCCGCCAGGTCGGAGGAGCTTGAAGGCAAGCAGGTTGATGTCTTTATAGCCTCGAGCGGCTTTCTCGGCGTGACCCGCCGTAGGCGCAAACTTGGGCGGATCCAGGATTACCAGGTCGAAGGAGCGGCCCGCGTCACGGAAGCGGCGAAGCACGTAGAATACGTCGCCCTGCAGGAATTCTGCCTTGTCTGCCGGCAGTTCGTTCAAACCAAGATTGTGTTTGGCGAGCACCAAGGCATCTGCCTAAGAATCCACAGCCACGACGGACTTTGCCTTGCCGGCGAGTGCGTGAACAGTAAAGCCTCCTGTATAGCAGAAGCAGTCAAGGACCTCTCTGCCGGCCGCGAGCCGCTGAACCACCAGGCGATTTTCCCGCTGATCCAGGTAAAAGCCGGTCTTGTGACCAGACTCAACGTCAACGAGGAATTTCAATCCATGTTCCTGGATTGGGATCCGGGTCTCGAGGGATTGAGAACCGGCGGAATCTGAGTTATGAATGAAGCCGCGGCGAGGGAGCAGGCCTTCCAGCTCACGAACGTCAGCATCAGAGCGTTCGTACAGGTGCTGCAGTCCGGTTTCCTGCAGGGCGATTTCGGCAAGGGTATCGCGCCACCGGTCAGCACCGGCGGTCAGACACTGCATTACCAGGGTGCCTGAGTACCGATCGAGCACCAGCCCTGGAATCCCGTCCGATTCGGCATTTACGAGGCGCACGGCGTTGGAGGCGAGCCCCAGGGTGTCCCGAAGGCCAAGCGAGGCGCGTAACCGATGGCAAAAGAAATCCCTACCAACGGGCTCGTCATCATAGGTCCAAACGCGGGCGCGGATCTGTGACTGCGGACTATAGGCGGCCCGCGCCAGTAATTCGTCAGCCGAAGACAGAATGTCGACAGTCTCGCCGGAAGAGACCTCCCCGTCAACATGCGCGATGGCGCCGGAGAAAATCCATGGATGACGGCGGAGTAAGGACCTCTCTCGCCCCGGTTGAAGGACAACGGCAGGCATATGGGCAGTGTATCATACGTGTTGGCATGCGCAACCAGGCGCCAGTGCCAGTGATTTCTGGAGCGAAGAGGAGCGGCATATGATCAATCTAAAATCGAGCTTCGGACGGGTGGCAAGGCAACATCTTACAAGCGCATATTTCGTTTGGCTTACCACCGTCGGCTCGGATCTGACACCGCAGCCGCGGCCGGTCTGGTTCATGTGGGACGGCAAATTCGTCTTGATCTTCAGCGAACCGAACGCGCACAAAGTGCGTCACATAGCCGCACATCCTCGGGTTGCACTTCACTTCAATACCGCGGATGGCAGGGGCGAGGGTGGGGTAGTTGTCATAACGGGGACGGCGCGCCTCGACCCAGAAACACCGGCCCCAGGCAAGATGCGCGCCTACCTTAATAAGTACGGCGCAGGTATCGCGGACCTCGGCCTCTCACCGAAGGAATTCGAGAGCCAGTATTCGGTTGCGATTTGGGTGACGCCCACGGCTTTGCGCGGTTGGTAGACGGCGGCCCCTACGGGCGCGCGGATGGATCGAGCGCCACCGCCGTTCAGGATCGCTAGTCAGCGCCGCCGGGTGCTGCTCGCAGCGCACGTCGGATCATCAGGAATTCGGTGATGTTTTCCGACGTTATGAGACCGGCGAGCTG
>JBGPAT010000244.1:0-4726 GCA_041480885.1 Anaerolineae bacterium | reverse complement strand
GCTTCGACGTGGCGCACGCGGACGCCGTCCTCGAGCAGCCAGACGGTGACCGCGGGTAGCGCCGACATGCAGATGCCTGAGCGTGCTCGATCGACTCCCTGGGAGGCTCGGCTGAGCCGCCCCAGTTCACCCGTGTGCGCGCCGGGTACCAGTGGAGACCACCCGAGGCTCATGCCTCGCAGGGCTGTCCTGCCAGGCCGCTCCCAGTTCAGGTCTCCATCGCGAGGCGCAGAGCCTCACGCCAACCCGGCAAGCCGAGTCCAAAAGTACTCTCGCTCTTTTCACAATTCAGGGCTGAAAAGAGTGGTCTCTGCGCGGGTGTCGGAAAATCGACGGTTGATGCCGGAGTTATTTGCCTGGTCCCCTCGTCTTGGCTTTTTGGATCCAGACTGAGGATCTCCTGCGCCCACTCGAAACGGCTGGCGTAGCCGCCGCCGGCCAAATGGTACAGGCCGCTCTGCTCACGAAGGTAATCGTCGCCGCGCGCCACGACCTGGGCGGTGACTTCGGCCAGCATGCGTGCCCAGGTCGGATTGGAGATCTGGTCGTCCACGATACGTAAGGTCTCGTGCTTGCGCGACCATTGCCGGACCTTGTTAACAAAACTGTCCCCGCGTAGGCTGTATACCCAAGCTGTTCGCAGGATGAGAAAGACGCCGCTCACCGCCTGGATAGCCTGCTCACCAGCCAGTTTGCTTTTCCCATAGGCGCTCAGGGGATTCGGTTCGTCTACCTCGGTATAGGTACTACCTTTCGTGCCATCGAAAACATAATCCGTCGAGTAATGAATCAGCGCCGCCTTCAACTTGGCGGCTTCCTCAGCCAGGATGCCGGGTACAGTCGCGTTGATGGCATGGGCCTTCTCGGCTTCGCTCTCGGCCTTGTCAACATTGGTGTACGCTGCAGCATTTACGATGAGTTCGGGGCGCAGTTCGCTGAGAGTTCGGCGTAGCGCGTGAAGATCCTGCAGGTCAAGTTCTGCGTAATCGATGGCGGTGAGGGGACCGAGCGGCGCGAGCGTGCGCTGCAATTCCCAGCCGAGCTGGCCGTTCTTGCCAAGCAGGAGGATCTTCACAATTCCTCATCCGCGAGGTGCCTAAGGTAGGCAGTGTAGCCGTTGTCCGCCATGGAATCGGCCAAGGTCTTCAACACAGTTGCTGAAATATAGCCCATGCGATAGGCGATCTCCTCGGGGCAGGAGATCATCAGGCCCTGCCGTTCCTGAACGGCCTGGACGAAGCTTGCGGATTGCAGGAGGGACTCGTGGGTGCCCGCATCCAGCCAGGCCACGCCGCGGCCCAGGACCTCCACCCGCAGTTGCCCTCGCTCCATATACAAGCGATTCAAATCGGTGATTTCCAGTTCGCCGCGCGCCGACGGCCGCATATGGGCTGCCAGCTCCACAGCCCGGCGATCATAGAAATAGATCCCAGGCACGGCATAATGAGACTTCGGATGGGAGGGTTTTTCCTCGAGACTCAGCACTCTATTGTCGCGGTCAAATTCCACCACACCATAGCGCTGGGGATCGCGAACTGGGTAAGCAAAAATCAATGCTCCTTCTGTCAGGGTGGCCGCTTGACTCAGTGTGTCGGCCAGCCCTGTTCCGAAGAAGACATTGTCTCCCAGAATCAAACAAGAGGATTCGCCCGCGAGAAATTCTGCGCCGACGCGAAACGCATCAGCGAGGCCGCGTGGCTGATCCTGCTCAGCGTAGGCGAATCTCAGCCCCCATTGAGAGCCGTCACTCAGCAGGCGTCGAAAGAGCGGCAAATCCTCGGGCGTGCTGATAACCAGTATTTCACGTATTCCCGCGAGCATCAGCATAGAAAGCGGGTAGTACACCATCGGTTTGTCGTACACCGGCAGCAACTGTTTGCTAACGGGGAGGGTCAACGGGTGAAGGCGGGTGCCGCGTCCACCCGCGAGGATGATGCCTTTCACGCGGGCTTCTCCCTCGTCTGATAGTTGCGTTCGAGCCAACTCTGGTATTCAATTTGCTTCTGAATGGCCGCGGTCCAAGCCGGATGCGATAAGAACCATTCTACAGTGGCCTGGAGTCCCTCAGTCAGGGAATGCCGCGGGGTCCAGCCAAGCTCCGTCCGGATCTTGGCAATGTCCATCGCATAACGGCGATCATGTCCCGGGCGATCTGTAACGTACTGGATCAACCGGTGATGCGAGACGTCGGTAGGGCGGAGCTCGTCCAACATGTCGCAGATCATTTCTACGATCGTGAGATTGGCAGGTTGATTGCCGCCCCCAATATTGTAGGTCGCGCCGATGCGCCCCCGTGTGAGTATCAGGTGGATGGCCTCGCAATGGTCCTCGACATAGAGCCAATCGCGGATCTGCTGACCGTCCCCGTAAACTGGCAGCTGCTTGCCCGCCATGGCATTCAGGATTATCAATGGAATCAATTTCTCGGGGAATTGATAGGGCCCGTAGTTGTTTGAACAGTTGGAGATGGAGACCGGCAACCCATAGGTATGTCCGTAAGCGCGCACCAAGTGATCACTGGCAGCTTTGGAGGCCGCGTAGGGCGAGTTGGGGGCGTACGCGGTGGTCTCGGTGAACGGCGGATCATCCCGCTGGAGCGAGCCAAACACCTCGTCAGTGGAGACGTGATGGAACCGCGGATTGTCAACGTGTCTGGATCCGTCATTGAGCCAGAATTGCCGGGCGGCTTCCAGCAACGTAAACGTGCCGACGACGTTGGTCTGGACAAAGGGCTCCGGACCAACAATTGAGCGGTCCACATGCGATTCGGCGGCGAAATGCACGATGGTGTCAATGCGATGCCGGCTAAGGAGGTCGGCCACTTGGGCGCGGTCGCAGATACTGCCTTCAATGAAGGTGTGGCGCTCCGGCTCTGGCAAGGCCTTCAGGTTTTCCCGGCTGCCCGCATAGGTAAGCGCATCAAGATTGAAAATTTGAACCTGAGGCTCCGCCTGCAGCAAGTGACGGATGAAATTCGAGCCGATGAAGCCTGCGCCGCCCGTGACGAGGACATTTTTCATGGGTAGGTATCCGCCTCTGCAAAGGGCTTGCCGGCGGCGTCCTTGGCCGAGAGCACCGGAGGCTGACCGGCAGGCAGGGGCCAATCAATGTGAAGGGATGGATCGTTCCAGAGAAGCGTACGCTCCCATTGCGGGGCATAATAGTCCGTGGCCTTGTATAGCACCTCGGCCCATTCGCTTTGTACGCAGAAACCATGTGCGAGTCCGGGCGGGATCCAAAGCTGTTTCTTTTCCTGCGCCGAAAGATGGCAGCCGACCCAGCGGCCGAAGGTCGGAGAACTGCGGCGGAGATCGACCGCAACATCGTACACCTGCCCCACAATGACGCGCACCAGTTTGCCCTGCGGCTGACGGATCTGATAGTGCAGACCGCGCAGCGAGCCTCTCCGCGAACGTGAGTGATTGTCCTGCACGAAGTCTGCATTCAGGCTCGCTGCAGCAAAGCGCTCCTTGTGATAGCTTTCTAGGAAGAAACCACGCTCATCTTGAAACACATCGGGTTCGATCAGGATCACGCCCGGTATGTCAAGAGAATTGAATTTCATATTCTACAGGGTTCCCGCACTCTGGGCTGCATGATAAGCTTCTACGGCTTTTTCCGCCGGACCCATGAAGGCTATCTTCCCATGTTCAATCCAGGCAGCTCGTGTACACAGATCCAAGATCGTAGTCATGTCGTGCGTCACCATCAGAGTCGTGGTTCCGCTTGAACGAAATTCCTCCATACGAGCCTGGCATTTGCGCCCAAAAGCTTCGTCTCCCACGGACAAGACTTCGTCCAAGATGAGGATATCGGGCCGCCAAACCGTGGCAACCGCAAATCCCAAGCGGGCGACCATGCCACTGGAGTAGGTGCGGAGGGGCGCCTCAATGAACCCGCCGAGTTCGGCAAACTCCATCACGTCTTCCAGGTGCGACCGAATGTCAGAACTGGCGTGCCCGAGGAGTGTGCCGTTCAGGAACACGTTCTCTCGGCCGGTAAGTTCGGGATGAAAGCCGGCGCCCAGCTGCAAAAGCGGCGATATGTGTCCCCAAATCCGGATCCGGCCCGTGGTCGGAGCCAGGACGCGCGAAACGACTTTGAGCAACGTGCTCTTGCCCGCGCCATTGCGTCCGATAATGCCGAATATTTCCCCTTTTTGCACCTCCAGGCTGACTTCCTGGAGAGCATAGAAATTGGAAAAGCGCACTTGCTGCTGTAAACGGCGGATAGCGTACTCCTTGAAAGTACCCACCCGTTCCTCTGGGGCCCAGTATCGTACGGAGACGTTTTCCAGTCGGATAATGGTGTCGGCCGGGACGGGCAGGTCGTAAGCAGCAGTCGATTCAGGTGCGATAGGTGAATTCATCGGCTCGGGACGAGAAGATGATCCAGCCTGCCAGGAGAGTACCCAAAGCGATCGCAGTGCCGACGGCGAGCACTGGCCACGTCGGAAGCACGCCCTCGTATATGGGCTTGCGGAAGATCTGGATGAAGTAGTACATGGGGTTGAGGTGAAAGAGCCAGAAAGCATACGGTTGCGGAATGATTTCCTCTGGGTAGATGATGGGCGTGAGGTACATCCAAGCCAGAAGGGCCAGCTGATACATCTCGGAGATGTCCGGAAAATAAATCGCCCAGGCAGAAAGCAGGAATCCCACTCCAAGCGCAAATGCCACCGACAGGAGGATGGCGACGGGCAGGAACAAGATCGTCCAGTTCAAGG
>JBGPAT010000243.1:0-4771 GCA_041480885.1 Anaerolineae bacterium | reverse complement strand
CTCGCGAACTCGATTAATAAGCCCACGCTCATCGCGGGGGAACTTAGTGGTGCGGAGCGTCAACGCCTCGGACGCAAGAAGGCCTATGTGGTGCTCGTGCCACCGGCTGCATGCGTGCGTCGTCCATCCGTTCTGGCCGAGATGGCCCTGACGCGCTGGCGCAACGGGCTGGTCGATGACCTGGCCGCGCTGGCGCCCATCTACCTGCATTTCCATGACCCGATGAATGTATGACTATCACGATACGAAAGATGACGATCAGTGATGTGCCGGCGGTGGTCGAGATAGACCAGATGTCCTTCTCCCTGCCGTGGCCTGCGAATTCGTTTCGGTATGAGGTGTCTGACAACCGGGCGGCGCGCTGCCTGGTGGCAGAGACCGAGGACAATCGGATCGCGGCGATGATCGTTTCATGGATCTTGGTGGACGAAATGCACATTGCCACCTTTGCAACACACCGCGATTTCAGGCGGCACGGAATCGGATCGGCTCTACTGAATGCCGCGCTGAACGAGGCGCGCCTGGCCGGAGCACAACGGGCCTTTCTTGAGGTGCGGACGGGCAATGGGCTGGCCCAGGAGATGTACAAGAAATTCGGTTTCGAAGTCACGGGCCAGCGCAAGGCATATTACCGGGACAATGGCGAGGATGCGATCCTGATGACGCTAGAGCAGATGGAGACGGTGTGAACGCCGCGGAGAGGCTTGCCCAGATCGCCCAAGAGGTGGCTGTGTGCGAGAAGTGCACGCTGCACCACTCGCGCAAGAACGCCGTACCGGGCGAAGGACCCGAGGACGCGGAGATCATGTTCATTGGCGAAGGGCCGGGTTTCCACGAGAACGAGCAGGGACGCCCCTTCGTTGGCGCGGCGGGCAAATTCCTGGATGAACTGCTGGCGAGCGCCGGATTGAAACGGACGCAGGTTTGGATCGGCAACGTCGTGAAGTGCCGTCCCCCCGGGAACAGGGACCCATTGCCAGATGAGGTCAAGACATGCGATGAGTATTTGGAGCGCCAGATCCGCGCCATTGATCCAAGCATCATCGTGACGCTTGGCCGCTACTCGATGGCCAAGTACATGCAAGGCGCGAAAATCAGCGCTGTGCACGGCCAGATGCGCAAAGTGGGTGACCGCTACGTGATCGCGATGTTTCACCCGGCTGCAGCTCTGCACCAGGCCTCGCTCAAGCCTGCCATCCTGGCCGATTTTGCCAGGCTGCCGCAGCTGCTGGAGCAAGCCCGAAAGGGGCTAGGACGACGCGCGACTGATGCCGGCGTGCCGACCCCCGCGCCCGAGGAAGATCCGAAGCAACTCAATTTGTTCTGAGGTGGCGGTCCGTCACGCAGCAACTCTTGAGGGGGCTGAAATCAGGATAACCGAGGGTGCTTCCTGGATCGAGAGCCAGAGTTTCGAGGAGAAATCATGTCGAACAGTGAATTACTTATCAAGAAACTTAAGGATAAGTCTGCAAAAGTAGCGGTGCTCGGGATGGGCTACGTGGGACTGCCCTTGGCGGTGGTTTTTGCCGAGGCGGGTTTCAGCGTGCTGGGCATCGATCCAGACGAACGCAAACTGCGGAGCTTCCAGCAGGGTAAGTCTTACATCCAGGATGTCCCGGATCAGACTCTGGTGCGGCTGCAAAAAACGGGAAAACTAAGCATGACGACGGAGTTCGCGAGGTTAAAGGACATGGACGCAGTCAGCATATGTGTTCCGACCCCGCTGCGCAAAACGGGGGATCCCGACATGTCCTACATTCTCTCTGCGGCCGACGAACTAGCAAAGAGGGCGCATGCGGGAATGGTGGTCGTGCTGGAGTCCACGACGTATCCGGGCACAACGCGCGAAGTGCTGCTGCCGAGATTGGTGCAGCCTTCGAATCTCAAAGTGGGAGAGGACATCTTCGTGTGTTTCTCGCCAGAACGCGTTGACCCTGGACGCAAGGACTGGACCACGTTGAACACGCCTAAGGTGATCGGCGGGATCACGCCGGCCTGCGTCGCGGTGGCGCAGATCTGGTACGCGACCGCCATCCAGAAAGTGGTACCGGTTTCGTCGGCCGAAGCCGCGGAGATGGCAAAGCTGCTTGAAAACACTTTCCGGATGATCAACATCGGCCTGGTGAACGAACTGGCAATCATGTGTGAGCGATTGGGTATGGACGTTTGGGAGGTGATCGAAGCTGCGGCGACAAAGCCCTTTGGGTACATGAGGTTCACCCCGGGTCCGGGTCTGGGAGGTCACTGCATCCCAATCGACCCCTTGTATCTTTCCTGGAAGATGAAGGAGATGAACTACAATGCCCGCTTTATCGAGCTGGCCTCGGAGATCAATACCAACATGCCGCGCTACGTCGTGGGACGCGTGCTGGATGCGATGAATGACCGCGGCATGACGCTGAAAGGCTCGCGTGTGCTCGTTTTGGGCGCGGCATACAAGCCGGATATCGATGACATCCGGGAATCGCCTGCCCTCGATGTCATCGCCCTGCTCAAGAAGCGGGGCGCAGACGTGGTCTACCATGATCCCTACATCCCCGAAATCCATCACGAAACCGAGGGCTGGAGAATGAGTAGCGTCAAGGACATCATGGAAGCGGTGCGCGAGGCTGAGTTGGTGGTCATCGTGACGGACCATAAGAGCTATGACTATGCGGCAATCCTGTCAGAGGCGAGATTTATCTTCGACACGCGGAATGCTCTGGGCAAGATGGGCGCCGCCAACCCGAAGGTGGTGCGGCTTTAGCGGGGACGGAACGGGCGAGGCGGGCCGGAGGCTGTCGCTGGAGACAGAAGGGCGTGCCATGGGGACCAAGCGCCAAACGGGAGGCACATGAGGAAGCATGGCACACTATCTGGTTAGCGGGGCGGCCGGATTCATCGGTGCCCGGACGTGCGAGGTCCTGGCCGCCGATGGGCACACGGTCGTTGGCATTGATAATCTGAACGATGCCTATGACGTGCGGATGAAGGAGCATCGCCTCCAGCGGCTGCAACGAATCCCCGGTATCACGTTTCGAAAGATCGACATTTCGGCGAAACATGAAGTCCAGCAGGTGGCGGCTGAGAAGTTCGATGCGGTGATCCACCTGGCGGCGCGGGCGGGTGTGCGTGCGAGCGTGGAGAACCCGGTGCTGTTCTACGAGACAAATGTGATGGGAACGCTGCATCTACTCGAGCTCAGTCGAAGCACCGGGATCAAGAAGTTTGTCATGGCCTCGACTTCCAGCATTTATGGTGCAAATCCACCCTATCCAACGCCGGAGACGGCCTCGAGCAGCGAACCGCTGCAACCTTATGCGGCGAGCAAGAAAGCTGCAGAGGTGCTGGCGCACGCGTATCACTATTTGCATGGATTGGATGTGAGTGTGCTGCGTTACTTTACGGTCTACGGGCCCGCCGGCCGGCCTGACCTGGCGATGTTCCGTTTTTGCCAATGGATCCAAGAAGGTCTGCCGGTGCACGTGTATGGCAGCGGAGAGCAGTCGCGGGGCTTCACACATCTGGATGACATCGCGCGAGGTACCATAAGCGCACTGAGACCGCTCGGATTTGAAATTATCAACCTGGGGGGACACGAAGTGATCACTATCAACGAGCTGATCAAATTGCTGGAATCGCTCATCGGGAGGAAGGCGCAGGTCGAACACGGACCGCCGAACCTGGCTGATATGCCGGCCAATTGGGCAGACGTATCGAAGGCCGGGAAGGTATTGGGCTGGGAGCCGCAGGTGGGTCTGCAGGAAGGCGTGAAGAGCCTGGTCAAGTGGTATGCCTCCGAACGGTCCTGGGCGAGCACCATCAAGACTCCATGAGTCCCCTCGCCAAATGGCGCGACGATGAGTTGCTGCTGCGAGTGGTTCGCAATACCACCCATTTGTTCGGCAGCAATTCGGCCAGCCTGGTACTAAGCTTTGTTCAAGGAATCCTGGCGGCCCGCATGCTCGGGCCTGCAGGATTCGGCCTGATAGGGATCGTCATGAGCTACGCTTCGACGCTCAATGGGTTGTTATCATTTCGTATGAGCGAAACGGTCGTCCGCTACGCCGGCGCGTATCTCGAAAAAGGCGAAGGCATCCGGGCGGCGGCGCTGATCAAAGCGGCCAGCATCGGCGAGGCGGTTGTTTCGATCCTGGCGTTCATTCTGGTAGCCTTCACCGCCGGCCTCGGATCCCATTTCATCGCCAAGGTACAAGGTGTGGAGTGGATGTTCGTGCTCTACGCTGCGGGCCTGCTGGCGAACTTCAACACAGAAACATCCACGGGTGTTCTTCAGATCACCAACAGAATCAAGATCCGGGGGACGGTCAACTTGATTCAGAGCATCATATCAGTGGCTGTCGTAGCCGTCGCGTACGCGGCGTATGCGCGTGGATCGGTCTCCTCTTCGGCGGCAATGCTGATCGTGCTCGTGGCGTACTTGTTGGGCAAGACTATTCTCGGAATTGGCCTGTTTGCGTCGGCGCAGGCCGAGATGCGTCACTCCCTGGGCCGTGACTGGTTTGCGGCGCCGCTGTCCGCGCTACCCTCATTGCGGGAGCTTTTCGGCTTTGCCTTCAGTTCGAATCTCAGCGCAACCGCCATCCTGATCTTCCGAGAGAGCGAGCTTCTGTGGGTCGGATTTTTCCTGAATAGCGAGGCGGCCGGCCTGTACAAGATCGCATCTACCATTGTTGGTTTCCTGTCCGTGCCCGCCGACCCGCTGATCCTAAGTGTCTACCCCGAGACGAATCGACTGATCGTGCAAAGAGCCTGGAAACGCTTGCGTGAT
>JBGPAT010000242.1:0-4774 GCA_041480885.1 Anaerolineae bacterium | reverse complement strand
CGGAGACCTGGCCCCCTTGCCGGAGATCGTAACGCTATGCAAGAAGTACGGGGCGCGCTTGATGGTGGACGATGCCCATGGTTTGGGCGTGATGGGCGGGGGGCGCGGGACGGCCGCGCATTTCGGCGTCACCCAGGATGTGGATCTGATCATGTCGACTTTCAGCAAGTCGTTTGCGTCGCTGGGCGGCTTCATCGCTGGCGATGATCAGGTCATTCACTACATCAAGCACCATGCCCGCTCGCTCATCTTCAGTGCCAGCATCCCGGCCGCCAACGCCGCGGCGGCCTTGGCGGCGCTCAAGATCATGAGGGAGGAGCCGGAGCGCGCCCAGAGACTGACTGCCATCGGCGACCGGATGCGCCGCGAACTGCGCGGCATGGGCTTCAATATCGGGGCTTCCGTTTCGCCGATCATTCCGATCATTGTGGGTGATAATGTCAAGACCCTGATGGCATGGAAGACGCTGTTCGAGGCCGGGGTATTCGTCAACCCTATTCTCTCGCCTGCCGTGCCTGCGGGGCAGGAACTGCTGCGCACGAGCTACATGGCCAGCCATACCGACAAACAGATCGATCGAGTTCTGGAAGTCTATCGCTCGGTGGGAAAGCAGTTGGGGCTGATTTCGTAGGCGGTGACCTGCGCCCCGATGGTGGTAGAATCACGGCAATCACAATCAAATAGCGACCTTCGGGGCAGGGTGAAATTCCCGATCGGTGGTAAAGCCCACGAGCCTCTCCGATGCAGGAGGTCTTCCAGCGTTTGAACGAGGGAGATCCGGCGGCGAGATGGCAGGACTCGGTGGAATTCCGAGGCCGACAGTGACAGTCTGGATAGAAGAAGGAAACTAGCAGTCCGACGCGTGCGGACCCGCTTGCTTTGAGCGCCCCGAAAACGAATTCGTTTTCGGGGTTTTTGTTCAGGCGGCGAGCGTCCGGATGCTCGTCTGCCTCAGCGCCCCGCGGTCAAACCTGCGAGGCTTTTTTGTTGCAACGACTGATCGAGATGCTTGCACTCGGACCCAATTGTGATGGCTGACCTGCTGCACCGGTTTCCACGCGTGGTTCGCCGAAGCCAGTCGCTGCTCGGGCTGGCCTCACTGCTGATCGGGATTTTCGCGTGGTGGCTTGCGGCCCGGACTGCCGGTCTGCCGGCCTTCATCCTGCCGTCACCCGAAGATGTGTGGCTGCGCTTCTTGAGGGCGCTGGCCGACGGCAGTCTATTGCTCAACACCGGCTCCACGCTGCTCGAAGTCCTGTTGGGTCTTACGGTCGGTGTCGGGCTGGCGACGGTCATCGGCTACCTGGTGGCCAAATCACGCGCCCTGGAACGGGTGCTCTCTCCTTATCTGGTTGCCAGCCAGGCCGTGCCGCTGGTGGCCATTGCGCCGCTGCTGGTTATCTGGTTTGGTCCGGGCATGTTTTCCAAGGTGCTGATCTGCGCCCTGATCGTGTTCTTTCCGGTGCTGGTCAATACCATCGTCGGCGTGCGGGCTGTGCCAACTCCGCTGCACGATCTGATGCATTCCCTGCATGCGCGGCCGGAGCAGATCCTTGTCAAGCTCGAGATCCCGGCAGCACTGCCCGTGTTCCTGGGCGGACTGCGCATCGGAGCCACGCTGTCTGTGATCGGCGCGGTCGTGGGGGAGCTGGTGGGCTCGGATCGGGGTCTGGGATTCCTGATCAATATTGGACGCGGGCAATACGATACTGCCCTGGTGTTCGTGGCGGTGTTTGTGCTGATCGCGCTGGCGCTTTTGCTCTATGGCGCTGTGGCCTGGCTTGAGGCGCGGGCCCTGACGTGGCAGGAATGGCGAAATGAATAGTGTCTACCGGAGGTGAGGAATGCTGCGTAGGATAGTTCCGCTCATGGTAGTTCTGACGCTGTGTGTGGCTCTCCCGGGCTGTGGAGGATCGAAGCCTGCGGCGAGGGCGCCGGGAGGTTTGGTCCACATTAAGCTGCCGGTGGGGTACATCCCAAACATTCAGTTCGCGCCATTGTACGTGGCGATCGATAAAGGCTATTTCAAGGACGCTGGTATCGAGATCGAGTTCGATTATTCGTTTGAGACGGACGCGGTCTCGCTGGTAGGCGCCAACAATCTGCAGTTCGCGGCCGTTTCGGGCGAGCAGGTGCTCCTGGCGCGGGCGCAGGGTCTGCCGATAGTTTACGTGTGCGCGTGGTACCAGCAGTATCCGGTGGCAGTGGCGTCCAAGGTCGAGCAGGGGATCAAGACACCCGCGGATCTGAAAGGCAAGAAGATCGGCCTGCCAGGATTGTTCGGCGCCAGCTATATTGGCCTGGATGCGCTGCTGTTCTCGGCGGGCCTGACCGAAAAAGACGTGACGCTGGACTCGATCGGCTTCAACCAGGTCGCGGCACTGGCCGCGGACCGCGAGCAGGCAGTCTCGATCTATACCACGAATGAACCCGTGCAGCTCGAGGCGCAGGGCTACAAGCTGAACGAGATCCGCGTGGCGGATTATGTGCAGCTGGCTTCCAATGGTCTGATCACAAACGAGGCAACCATCCAAAAGGATCCCGATCTGGTGCGGCGCATGACGGCTGGCTTCCTCAAGGGGCTGGCCGATACGATTGCGGATCCGGATCAGGCCTACATCATCAGTGAGAAATATGTCCCCGATCTGGCCAAGGCCGATCCAGCAACGCAGAAGGAGATCCTCAGGCGCAGCATCGCCCTCTGGAAGATCGATCAGTTGGGCAGGTCTGATCCGCTAGCCTGGCAAAACATGCAGGACACGCTGCTCAAGATGGGCCTCTTGAAACAAACCCAGGATATCAACAAGGCTTTCACCAATGACTTCATCCCCTGAAAACCGTGAGTGTGAGGCGGGCGTGCAGCCAGCCACCTGAATGAGTCGCGTGGATTTGCGCGCTGAAGAGATGTAATGAAAAGCATTTCGCCGGTCCTGACCGTTCGCGACCTGAGTGTGGTCTTCCCGGATAATAACGGCGGGCTGCGCGCGCTGGACAAGGTCTCCTTTGAGATCTGCCCCCAGGAATTCATCTGCGTGCTGGGCGCCTCGGGTTCGGGGAAGACCACCCTGCTGCGCGCGCTATCGGGGCTGGTGCCACCCACAACTGGCGAGGTGGATTTTGGGACCGGCCACCGGCCGCGCATTGGCATGGTATTTCAGCAGTCCAACCTGATGCCGTGGCGCACTGCAATCGAGAACATTACCCTGCCCCTGGAATTGGAGGGCCTGGGCAAGGAGCAAGCCCAAGCGCGCGCGCAGGACCTCATTGACCTGGTGAGACTGCAGGGATTCGAGCAGGCCTGGCCGCGCGACCTATCGGGCGGCATGGCGCAACGCGTGGCGATCGCGCGAGCGCTGGTTCATGACCCAGACCTGCTGCTGCTGGACGAGCCGTTCGGCTCGCTGGATGCGCTGACCCGTGAACGCATGTGGATGGAACTCTCACGCATCTGGCAGGCGCGCAAGAAAACGGTCATCATGGTGACGCATTCCATCGGCGAGTCGCTTTTCCTCGCGGACCGCGTGTTGGTGCTCACGCAGAGACCGGGCAGACTCAGACTGGACTTGGACGTCGATCTGCCGCGGCCGCGCAAAGATGAGATCCGCTACACGGCGCATTTCGGAAAACTGGCGCGTCGGTTGAAAGAGGCGCTGGAGTGAGACAACGAGGCCGGGCTACCTTGAGAAGCCCGACTTTTCCTATCGATCAGGCGGGTGCATCGTCCACGCGATGCGGCGGAGGAGGGAGACTCAGGCTGCGGCTGTGATGTTCTCGAGCATTTTGCGAGTAGCGTCGGCGACTTCCCTGACAGCCGCCTCAAATGCGGCCTGGTTGAGGCGCGAAGGCTTGCGGTAGCCGCTCACTTTGCGGACGTATTGCAGGGCTGCCTCCGTGATCTCGGGTTCGGTGGCGAGCCGATCTGCCATGCGCAATGGTTTAATACTTCGACACATACTGCCTCCTACACTCGCTACGCTCTCGCAGCGCTCGCATCAACTCAATCCGGCAAATCGAGCAGCAATACCTCAGCCAGGAGTCGCGCGTTGACATTGTCTTCGAGGCGTTTGAGCGCCTTGTCCAGCTCTGCCACGACGCGCCGTGCGTCGGCCAGATCCATGCGCTTGGCCAGTGCCTCGATCTGCTGGGTGCGGTCAATATTGGTGAGCGGAGTAGCAGCGCCGCTGGCGCGCCACAGCACATCGCGCCAGAGGGAAAGCCATAGCATCAGGGTGCTGCGCATGCCTGTTTTGTCCTTGGCGAGTTCTTCCGCATAAGCGAACTTGGCTGCGCGCGTGGCCGGAAGAAGCGATTGAAGTTCGTTGAGTCTCTCATCGCGGAAGGCCAGGGCATCCGGGTGATCCAGCAGTCCCAGGGCATGGCCGGGCCGCCCGCCGCTGACGTGTGATAACAAGCGGGCCTGGTCCACTGGGACACCGCGCTGTATCAGGAAACCTTCGACGATCTCGGGCGGCAAAGGCCTCAAGCGAAGGACTTCGCAGCGCGATACGATCGTGGGCAGCAGCTGGTCAGGGCTCTCGGCCGTCAGGATCAGGATGGCGTAGGGCGGCGCTTCTTCAAGCGTCTTGAGCAATGCGTTCGCGGCACTCTCGTTGG
This sequence comes from Anaerolineae bacterium, assembly GCA_041480885.1. Taxonomy (GTDB): domain Bacteria; phylum Chloroflexota; class Anaerolineae; order Anaerolineales; family Villigracilaceae; genus Fen-1038. The sequence continues at coordinate 160 of JBGPAT010000242.1, read as the reverse complement.
TTTCCTGGAAGCGCAGCAACACCGCCACTCGATATTTGGATTGATAGGGTTTGAACATCAGGCTGTGGAGCAGCTCTCGGATCTGCTCCACTTTCAAGGTGCCGCCCTCAGACTCGGCCTGGATAAACCGGACGTCGGGATGCTCCATTTTCGCAATCTG
>JBGPAT010000241.1:0-4777 GCA_041480885.1 Anaerolineae bacterium | reverse complement strand
TCCTGAAGGCGCCGATTCTGAGCAGGTTTTTCGCAGTCTCGCCCGCAAAGGATTCAACTTGATCTTCGGAACGTCGTTCGGATACATGGATCCGATGGAGACCGTGGCCGGAGAATTCCCGGATATCACTTTTGTCCACATTAGCGGCTACAAGGCGAACGGCACGAACTTCGGCAACCTCTTTGGCGCAATGGAAGACATGAAGTACCTGGCTGGCATGGTGGCCGGTTCCCGCGCCAAGCTGGATGGCAATCCCAAGCTCGGATACATGGCAACCTTCCCGATCCCTGAGGAATTGCGGCTCGGCAACGCCTTCATACTGGGCGCGAAGAAGACCTGTCCTGAATGCACAATGGACGTGCGCTGGATCAATACCTGGCACGACCCCGTGGCCGAAAAGGACGCAGCCGCCTCGCTCTTCGATGCCGGCGCGCAGGTCGTCCTGACTGGGGCCGATACGCCAGCGGTCGCTGATGTCGCTCAGGCAAAGGGCAAGTGGGGTGTCACATACGACTATATTGGCTCATGCAAGGTAGAGCGCTGCCTGGAAACGATCTACTGGAACTGGGGCCCGATCTACGCCAAGATCGCTCAGGGCGTAATCGACAAGACCTACAAGCCCGGATTCGATTACTTCGATGCTGATTCTGGTTCGCTCGGCTTGTGGGGCTTTATGGAAGGTCAGACGCTGACCAAGGGTGAATCTGACTTGCCGGCCGCCGATCTCCAGATGGTTAAGGACACGCTGGCTAAGATGCTGGCTGGCACGTTCACACGCTTCGATGTCTTCTCCGGACCGATCAAGGACAACAAGGGAAATACGGTCGTCCCCGCTGGCGAGAAGTTCCAGCAGGCGGACCTCGACCAGTTCCCGCCCGGTGCTCCAGGCCTTGCCTGCAAGTACTGCATGTACTGGTGGGCAGACGGTGTCACGGCGGAGCTGCCGAAGCTGACCCCTTAGAATCCTAGAATTGTAGGGGCCAGGATCCATCTGGGTCCTGGCCCTTCTTCTATTCATCGGTGTGCCCTTCGCAGCCACATCGGTATCCATGGCCGTGATATGCTTAATCCAGCTGCGCCGGCTCGTGATACGGCTGCCACCCCATCCATGTAGATGGAAGAGGAACGACTTAGGAGCAATCCCGTGACGCCCCATAAATCTTCGAGCACCGACGCGCCACTGGTTGTCGAGATGCGGAGGATCGTGAAACGATTTCCCGGCGTGCTCGCGAATGATCATGTGGATTTCGAGTTGCGCGCCGGGGAAATCCATGCACTCCTGGGGGAAAACGGTGCGGGTAAGAGCACCTTGATGAACGTTCTGGCGGGCTTGTACCGCCAGGATTCTGGCATTATCAGAGTCAAAAGCCGGGAGGTTGCGTTTGCCTCTCCACGCGATGCCATCAAGGCCGGCATCGGCATGGTGCACCAGCACTTCATGCTGGTGCCGTCGCAAACTGTAACCGAGAACATCCTGCTCGGACTGGACGAGCCGCGCTTCATGATGCAATTACCGGAACATGACGTGAAAGTGGCGGCGCTCGGTGAACGTTTTGGATTGAAGGTAGATCCACGGGCGAAGGTCTGGCAGCTCTCGGTTGGTGAACAGCAGCGCGTCGAAATACTGAAGATGCTCTATCGCGGTACGGACGTGCTCATCATGGATGAGCCGACCGCCGTGCTTGCACCTCAGGAAATCGAGGGTCTCTTCGACACCTTGCGCTCGATGATCGCCGAAGGGAAATCGGTGATTTTCATCAGTCACAAGCTGCAGGAAGTCACGGCCATTGCTGATCGCGTGACTGTCTTGCGACGGGGAGCGGTGACCGCGGCTGGCATTCCCTGCAGGGACGTCACGCGACAGGAACTGGCCCGGCTTATGGTGGGACGCGACGTGATCTTCCAGCTCGACAAGAAGCCCGTCAGGCCAGGCCAGGTGGTGCTGGATGTCCGGGACCTCCACGCGGAAAACGACAAGGGCTTGCATGCGCTGCGGGGCTTTTCGCTCAACGTCCGCCAGGGCGAGATTGTGGGAGTGGCAGGTGTGGCAGGAAACGGCCAGTCCGAACTGTCGCAGGTGATTGCCGGGCTGCGTTCCTGCACACATGGACAGGTGCTGTTGAAGGGAGCCGTGGTCAGCAACCGCGACACCTTTTTCGGGATCCAGCGCGGACTGGCCTATATTCCTGAGGACCGGACGCAGGTGGGGACGGCGCCGGGCCTGAGCATCACCGACAATGTCATCATGAAAAAATACCGTGAGCCGCCTCTCTCGAAAGGTGGTTTCCTGGACATGGTCGCGGCGACCAAGTTTGCGACCCAACTCAAAGAGTCGTATGACATCATGGCCCCCAGAGTCTCGACGCCTGTGCGCCTACTCTCCGGCGGAAATCTCCAGCGCGTGATACTGGCCCGTGAATTCTCGGGTCAGCCGACCTGCATCCTGGCAGTTCAACCCACCCGAGGCTTGGACGTGGGCGCAATTGAGGGAGTTCATCGGCTCCTGCTAGCTCAACGTGAAGCCGGCGCGGCCATTCTCCTGATTTCCGAAGAACTCGAGGAACTACTGTCGCTGAGCAACCGGGTGTACGTCATCTATGAAGGGAAAAGCATGGGCGAGCTCAACACGGGAGCAGCCGAGCCTGATCAAGGGCTGATCGAAACCGTGGGTCTGATGATGACCGGCACTCCGCTGGCCGAGGTGCAGAAACAAGGAATCGCAGCACATGACTGAATCCGTTGCGCCTCAACGACCCCGTGCAGTCTTCAAACTGACTGTCGAACCCCGACTAGAAGAGCCGCCGTCCTGGTATCCCGCCCTCGTCTCGGTGGTTGCCATCATCATCGCCTTGATCATCGGAGGCGTGATTATCCAGTTGGCGGGGGGGAATGCCATAAAGTCGTATGTTCACATCGCCGACGCCTCATTTGGCAGCATCGGTGTGCTTTCAGACACGATTGTCAAGGCGACACCCATCCTGTTGACCGCGCTTGCCTGCGGTGTTGCGTTCCGCATGAAACTTTGGAACATTGGTGCGGAAGGTCAATTCATTATGGGTGCTTTCGGCGCTAGTGCAATTGTGCTGGCGCCAGTCTTGCCCGCGGCGACGTCCCCGTGGGTTTTTGTACCGGTAATGATGCTCGCGGGCATGGCGGCGGGGGCAATCTGGGGTTTCATTCCCGGTTACCTGAAGGCAACATTCAATGTTAACGAAATCATCAGCACGCTCATGATGAACTACATCGCCGTTGCGTGGGTAAATTTCTGGATCTTCGCAGTCTGGACAGAAGGCGGTTTCCAGATGAGCACGAAATTCCCCCAGAACGCCTGGCTGCCTCGGCTGCTGGACTATGCCAAGGCCGTGCCGGCATTCCGTGGGCTTACGACCCATCTTGGATTGTTGATGGGGATCGCAGCGGCGGCAATCCTGTGGTTCGTTTTGTACCGAGGCGGCTGGGGCTACGAAATTCGCCTGATTGGTGACAATCCGCGTGCCGCCAAATATGCCGGCATCAACATCAAGCGCAATATTGTTCTCGTGATGATGCTTTCCGGCGCGTTGGCCGGACTGGGTGGCATGTCCGAGGTTACCGGCGTTGTCCATCGATTGCAGACGTCGCCAATCGCCGCTGGATACGGTTTCACCGGCATAATTGTGGCCTGGCTGGCTAAGCTGAATCCGCTGCTCACGATTCTCGTTTCGATCCTGTTCGGCGCGCTCATTCTTGCAGGTCGGGAGATTCAGCCCTCCGGTGTTCCCAAGCTAATCCAGGGCATTATTCTGGTGTGCCTCATCGCCAGCGACTTTTTCCTGCGTTATCGAATCCGCTTCACGCGGGCCGCAGGGAAGGATTAGCGTATGGACTTCATCAATATCCTTCAGGCGGGCGTTGCGAGCGGGACGGTCCTGTTGTTTGCCGCCCTGGGGGAAGTGCTGGCCGAACGGTCCGGAGTCCTCAATTTGGGCGTCGAGGGCATGATGCTCATCGGGGCTATGAGCGCGTACAATGTGGCCGTAAAATTCGGTAACCCGTGGCTTGGCCTGCTGGTTGCGATGCTCTTTGCGGGCGCGCTCAGTCAAATCCATGCCTTTATCTCGATTACGCTTCAAGCCGATCAGGTCGTGAGCGGTCTGGCGCTCACCTTTGTGGGCACCGGAGTCAGCCTTGTGCTGGGCGAGGGATTGAGCAAGGCGGGGGCAATATCGCTGCTCCCGACCTTCACAGTTCCGTTGCTTGCGCAGATCCCGGTGCTGGGCCCCATCTTCTTCACTGATCAAAGCGTGCTGGTCTATCTTGGATATCTATTGACGCCACTTGCCTGGTACTACATCAACAGGACGCGGCCGGGCCTGCATCTGCGTGCCGTAGGTGAATTCCCGGCTGCTGCCGACGCCTTGGGGATCAATGTGTTCCGCATGCGCTACATGTACGTCTTCATCGGTGGCATGCTAGCGGGCCTGGGAGGAGCGACGATTAGTCTGGCCGTGTCACCGGGATGGTTTAGTGAGTTGACGACCGGTGGTCAAGGCTGGATTGCTGTAGGATTGGTGATTTTTGCACAGTGGGATCCAATTCGGGCTGCAATCGGTTCGTATGCTTTTGGCGCCTTGCGCCGCCTCATCCTGGATATACAAGGGCCTACTCTATTGTTGGGTTTTCGCAACCCGTTCTACTACAATCCCTACTGGGGGTTCTTCCTTCAAATGATCCCGTACGCATTTACCATCATTGTGCTTGTGATCGGTTCACGCGAGGCAATGCGCAAGCGCATTGG
>JBGPAT010000240.1:0-4782 GCA_041480885.1 Anaerolineae bacterium | reverse complement strand
GTCGCGAAGCATTTCGATGCGGAGCGCGGCCAGCGCCGATTCCACACGATGGTTTACCTCTGCCCGAGGCACTCCGAGCTGCAACGGCGCAAAGGCCAGCTCATCCAGCACGGAGGGGGAGAAAAGCTGCACATCGGAGTCTTGGAAAACAAGGCCAACGCGCCGCCGGAAGGCAAAATTGAAGTCGTCGTTGCGGAGAACTTGTTCTGTCAGCGGGACTCCAAACGCCTTGATGCTTCCTCTGCTCGGAAAGTACAAAGCGTCGAGCAACTTTAGGAGAGTGCTCTTCCCGCACCCGTTTGCGCCCAGAATGACAATTGATTCGCCGGTCTGAGCGGTCAGGCTGACGTCCTCAAGGGCAGATTGCTTTCCGTCATAAGCAAAGCAAATGGCGTCGACTTCAAACACAGGTTCAGTGTTCAAGGCATGCATCCCTATCCAGGTCCTATCGTCCGAGGAGAATCGACGCGCCGACGATCACGATCAGTGCGGTGAGCCAAGCCCAATCCCTGCCCTGCATCTTGAATGGTTTCAAGGTGACGATGGAGCCGCGGAAGCCACGCGATTGCATTGCCAGATAGACCTCGCCGCTCAAGTCAAGCGATTTCGTCAACAAGGTGCCACCGATGGCGGCCAGTATTCTCCGGTTCTCGGCGGTGCTCATCCGGCCGACCACCCGACTCTTGCGCGAGAGAAACATGTCGTTCGCCAAACGAAGCAATAGATAGACATAGCGATAGGTCATCCCGAGGATCAGAACAAACACGTCTGGCAGACGCAAGACACTAAGGGCCCTCAAGACGGTGTTCCAAGGGGTCGTCAGGACCAGCAGCAGGGTCAGGGAGACGGAAGTGCTCACCCGCAGTAGCAGAAAAAGCGCGGTCGTTGCTCCGGTTTGTGTCACGATCATGCCAAATGGCAGTCCGACCAGCGCAGGCCCCGGGGTCAGGAATAGCGCCGGCAGGACGATCACACCGGTGAAGAATGGGAGCGCTAGCCAGACACGTCGGATCAATACCGCCGCCGGAATTGCTGAGACTACGCCAAGGAGTAGCACCAATGCGTAGATTGAAGCGATCACCGCGAGGCTGCGCGACAAGCTCACGCTGATAAGCAGGCCGAGCACTGCCACTATTTTCACGCGTGCGTCCAGCGCCTGGAATAATCCAGTCCGCCGGCTGAGCTCTTCGGCAAAAAGGCTCCGCTCCAATACTTGCGTAATGGCATGCAAGGTGTGCTCGACTGCTCGCCCAGGTTGGTCCAGCAGCTTTGACGGGGAAGTGATCCACATGGGAAGCGGGGTCGGTACGTCCTGGAGACCGGGAAAGGCCACCCGGGTGGGGGTGCTATCTTGCCTGCTTGTGCGAGCCGGGGGTGGCCGCCATCAAGACCATGAAGAGCCAGACCACGATGGTCACCACTACGATCCCTAAGACGGCGGACAAAACATAGCCCAAGCTGGCATTTCCCAATGCCCGGAGGCTATAGCCTGCCAGTGGCGCGCCCCAGAGACCTGATAGCTTCTCTAATCCGGCTGGGATCGATTGCAGACCACGCTGACTCAATTGCGTGGTTCCCCATTCGCCCCAAGCTGTCCCTGGAGCCAAGAGACCTAGAGGTGACGCAACAATGAGCACGATGAGCGCAGTCCATAGCGGGCGCAGCTTCTGGAGACTCCCGACTTCCCCGGTGGTAATCGATCCCTGTGCTGCCTCCAGCACGCTCACGTTTGACCGCTGCAAATACCCTACGATCAGGGCTGTTAGAAGGCCCTCGATAACCGATGCGATGATGGCATGCGGGATCACCATGGCGGGGATGGAGATTGCCAACGGATATGGTGCGTACAAGGGCGAACCATCCGCTGCCTTGAAAAGCAGCGGCTGGATGCCGAACTCGATCCCGGCGAAGAAAGCGCCCGCGGTCACTCCCGTCCATCCCCCGATTGCAGCGCCGACCAAACGTCTTGGCGAATTCACAGTGCTGCCCCTCGAAAAGAAGCGGTAGATTGCAGCCGCGATATGCGGGATGATGACTGCCATGTTAAAGCAATTAGCACCAATCGCCAAAATGCCTCCGTCCCCGAAGAAAAGGGCCTGGATTATCAATGCAATCGAAACCGCGATCGTTGCCACCTCGGGGCCAAGTATGATGGCTGCCAGCGCAGCGCCCACTGCATGGCCGGTAGTGCCTCCAGGCAAAGGCACATTGAACATCATGATGACAAAGCAGAACGCGGCCACCAACGCGATCAAAGGCACGTTGCGGGCATTCATGGTGCCCCGCACCGTGCGTATGCCTACTACCCAGAACGGCAGTACAAGCAGGAACATGATCAAACACGTAACGGGGCTCAGGTAGCCATCCGGGATGTGCATGGCCGTGGTTCCGGCCCAGACGAGCAGGGCTGCATAATAGATGGCCAACAGCTTGACTCTTCCGGGCTTCTTAGACATGCAACAGTCATGCTCCTGTTCTTGCAAGTGCTTGACATTTGGGGCATACGCCAGAAAGCGTTATATGTTCGTCGCTCAGAACATATCGGCTGACGGCTTCGAGCTGGGCGAGAGCGTTCTCTAACAGCCGGGGTCGAATCTCCACTTCCGCACCGCACTGCCGGCAAAGCAAATGATGATGGTTGCGCGCGGCGAATTCGTATACGAGGTGCCCCGAAGCTAGGCGCTTCGGCCAAACCAGGCGGTTGTTGGTTAGAAACTCTAATGTACGGTACACCGTGGGCTCTGTGAGTCCCGGAAGTACCCTGCTAGCCCGCTCGTATATCTGGACTGGAGAAAGGTGTCCGCGTGACTGATGCAGCACATGCAGGATTGCCATACGCTGGGAGGTCACGCGAAATCCGCGCGACCGAAGCGCGGGAGCGTATTCTGATGCACACGTCATGGGTCGCCTTAGTGCAACTTCTTGCAATAAGAATCTGCTCAGAGTATACAACTGTATTGCCATCGTGTCCAATATCAAAGGCCAGCTCCCACGGGAGCTGGCCTTTGAGAAACACCCGCCGAAGCGCTAAGCAACCCGTGGGCGGTCTATGGTTCCCATTGGAATTGCATGATGGCATAGAGAAACGGCTCGCCGTTGACATATTGAATGCCAAGCACCCATGTGCGCCAGTCTAGATTGCCATTCGCCTGCGTCCCTGGGAAATAGGCCGAGTAGTAGTCGATGCCGGCGTACGGCCAGGAAATCTGATACGTGGTCCCGCCCACGTGAATTTGATCGCAGGTCAGCGTGTAATCTTCTTTGAAGACTTCCAACAGGGCGGGGAGCATTAGCTCATGGAATGAGCCTTGGGAAGGCAGACCGCTGCCCGGCGCATTGCCCCAATCCACGGCAAATGTCGATTGAAACAGGAATTGTGCATGCTCGCGATCGTAGTTCACCACGCGGCCGGCGCGGAACAGCCGGGCATCCATCCCGTGGGCTGGGCTGACTAGAGAAGTCAATAGCGCCCCGTCGGAAGTAAGCAACGCCGACTTGAGGCTGTTGATCACCGCGGTGACCCGTGCGTCTGCGCAGAAGGTTGCCGGAGGCGCCTGTGTGAGCGCCAAGGCTGGCGTGTTCGTCGATGCCGCCTCAGACAGCAAAGAGGGAGTGGAGGACGCGGCCGTCGCCGATGCAAGTTCTGCAGCGGGTGGAGAGGGGGTTCGGGTTCGACGCGCTCGCTTGGCCTCCGTTGGGGTCGGATTTGCAAACGTGCGGACTGCACAAGCCGTGGCAATAAAGAGCATCAAGCCCACGGCCAAGAGTTTCCACCCGTGTTTGTTCATCTTGCTCCTTTCAAGGCAACGGCGCGCGTTGTGCTTGACCTGATTGTACTGCGCTCCAGATGAAAACCCCACATCATGCAGGCCTTGACAAGCGGCACATCGCGCATATAATAGCGCCCAATACCAAAAAGGCTGTGACGAGGACGAGTACGCGCTGAACGACGGTTAAGAGAGCAGGCGATTGGTGAGAGTCCTGCCCGAGACGACGGCGCTGAATGGACCTCCGAGCTGCAAGGCAAACGGGCGCAAGCCTAAGTAACCGAAACGGGAGCTCCCGTTATAGAGCTAAGGTATCGGCTATAAGGCCTGTACTTGAAGAGTGAGGCTGGCGTATCTCCCTGATGCTTCATCGGGGAGTATTTGTTTCAGATCAGAAGTCAGCCTAAGCTGGGTGGCACCACGGACGAGAGCGTCCGTCCCAATTGGGATGGATGCTCTTTTGTTATTCTCCCAGGCTCACAGCGCTGCTGCCAGCGGAGCACGCTCGATGATTCGGGATTGCGGCCTGGGTCCCAAATTCCGGGCCTTCCCTGACTGCGCCGGGGCACAGATCGCTGATGGCGCGTCGACGGCTCTGTGAAAGGACAGAACGATGGAAGCACAAATTCTGGACATCAAAGGTTCAACCGCAGCCACGGATGTTCCCCCTCAGGAACTATTCATTCGCCAGGTTGCGGACGTCTCTGTGCCGGCGCCGGTCGTCTTGGTTGAGCAGCGTGCATCGTCCCGACCTGAGCTTCCCGCGCCGCTGTTCGTGCCATAGGCTTCACTATGCAATTCGCCCGTTCTTTCCATCCACCTTGAAGGAGCCGTGCCTCATGTGTCACGTATTGAGCAGCCTTTGGCTAGCGCCGATGCGCCACGTCACCCGTTTGATTTCAAGGAGGATACGATGTCAGATCAGACTAGATTCCTACTGGGCGAGGCCGACCTGCCCCGATCCTGGTACAACATCAACGCGGACAGCCCTCTGGAGCCAACGCCAGTCCTACGT